>JAZHDC010000196.1:0-9253 GCA_036541305.1 Candidatus Absconditabacteria bacterium | reverse complement strand
GATCACGGTCGAAGCCATCAACGACGCCCCGGTGGTGTCTGATACCAAAAAAAAATGATTTTTTGATAATTTTATAGATACAATTTTCGGAACAACTAGTGATAAAAAAACTAGTGAAAACAAAAAAAACAAAATTGAAAAAAAAGAAATTGTTGATAAGAATATTAAATTAGACGATAATTTAGAATTAAGAATAAAAGAACTTATCAAAATACCTGACAGTGAGTTCAATGACAAATTATTAACCCAAGAAATAAGACAGTATTTAGTAAAAATGGAAAAAAGGTATGTTTCAACTTTATCTGACTACAAGTCTCATATTGCTCCTTCATTTTGGGAATTAAGAGGTTCTAACTTCAATTTAAGTTGAATGTTTGGTAAAACTTACTATGCATCAAGTTATCCATCATATATTGATTTTCTATGGACTAGAGACATCCTTGGGTTCTATTGAAAATGGGACGCAAGCTGGTTTATCTATCCATGAGAAGACGTTGGTATTCAATGAATGCTTAAAAAAAGAGCAACTCAACTAAAAGCTGAGATTTCAGACGCTCAAAGCAAATGAATTACTATTGATACTGAAGTTGAAGTTGAATATAGAGATGTTATGTCTATTAGACAAAAACTTGCAACTCGTGAAGAAAGATATTTTGAATGATCTTTCTACTTTACAGTATATCACGAAAACGAAGAAAAATTAAATGAAAATGCAAAAAAAATTGAACAAAAAATATGATGATTATGAATAAAAATAAAACCAGCAACTCAAAGAATGGATGAAGGTTTCTTATCAAGTGTCCCATTTATGAAAGATGAATTATGAATATATAGAAGTATGGTTACTACTTCTTTAGCATGAAGTTTTCCTTTCATTTCTAATGATCTTATAGACAATGATTGAATATTTTATTGAGTAAACTTACATACTTGATCTTTAGTTATATTTGACAGATTTTCCAAAAAATTACCTAACGCAAACAGTGTTGTTTTAGCTACTTCAGGTGCTTGAAAATCTTTTACTGTTAAACTTGAAATATTAAGATATTTGCTTCACAACATTGATATTATCGTAATTGATCCTGATAATGAATATAAATGACTTATTAATCAAGTATGATGAACATATGTAAATATTGCTGTGAACTCAAATCAATACCTAAATCCATTTGATTTACCACCAAAAATTGAAGACATTGACTACAAAAAATGAGATCTGCTAAGATCACAAATAATGAGTCTAATTTGATTGATTACAGTTTTGATTGGTTGAGTGACTCCCGAAGAAGAAGCTTTATTAGACAAAGCAATACAAGCAACTTATTCTATCAAATGATTGACTTTTGAAACTGAAAATCCAGAATGAATAACTCCTCCAATTATGTGAGATTTAATGAATATATTAGAATGAATGGATTGATGAGATAGGTTAGCTATCAAAATTAGTAAATATGTAACATGAACTTTTGGTAACTTATTCAACAACCAAACTAATGTTGACTTAAATAGCTGATTAACAGTATTTAGTATAAGGGATCTTGAAGACGCACTAAAAACTCCTGCAATGTATAATATACTTAATTTTATATGGACAAAGGTAAGATCTCACAAAAAGAAAAGACTACTAATTGTAGATGAAGCATGGATAATGATGCAAAATGAAGTCTCTTGAAATTTCTTATTTGGACTAATAAAAAGAGCCAGAAAATATTGAGTATGAGTTACTACAATTACTCAAGATGTTGAAGATTTCCTAAAAAGTCCTTATTGAAAACCAATTATTTCCAATGCATCAATACAAATCTTACTAAAACAATCTACAGCGTCAATAAAGTCTCTTGAAAATACATTCTGACTTTCTGAGGCTGAAAAACAAAAATTAGTTTCTTCAAATGTATGAGAGTGACTTTTCTTTGCTTGAAATCAACATGTTGCAATAAAAATAATAGCATCTTCAGATGAAAAGGAATTTATTACAACTGATGTTTAGAATATTAAAGTTAACTATGGATAATACACAAAATACACCTAATAACAAACACTTATTTGCACTAACTGCTATTCTCTTTTTTGCACCAGCAGTTCCTTTTGTCTTAAAAAACAATAATTACTGACTTACAAAAGAAGAAAATGACTTTGTAAAATGATATATTAAATATTGATTCATTATAATATGAATTTTTATTGTTTGAATATTATCATATTTAATCAGTTATTTGTATTGAAATATCATTTCAAGTTGGATAAATTTTGATATAAGTGCTATAATATGAACTATATTAACTTGGACTGGTATCATTATGATTATCGTATGAATTTTTATGATATTTTGAGATAAACCAATATTCCAAAAATGAATTGACATAAAAGTATGAAAAGTAAAATCCTGAAACTTTTGATTAATTACTAATTACATCCCTTTATATAACTTATATTTATGGTATTCAAATAATCGTGATCTGAAAAACTATTGGTGGCTGAAAGAAAGTATATTCATTTTGTTTCTATGGATAATATTATGAATTATTTCTTTTAATAATCCAGTATTGATTACTTTTATTTTTTTGATATTCATTCTTTTGAGAATATGAACACTACTATGATGAATTGATTTTATAAAAGATAATCAAAAAGAAAAAATCGACTGACTCTTCAATAATAATCCTGAAGAAATTATATGATATGTAACTGGTTTTTTGAAGTTTTTAATTAGTAAATTTACAAAGAAAAAAGTGAATTTAAATGAATTAATATCAAAAGATAAAAAAATGTATAGCCAAATAGTTGACCTTGACAATAATAGAACTCAAGTAGATTATAAAATATTTTATATAGAATATGGTTTATTAATAATATTTACATTAAGCTATTTAATTTACATTAATGCAGAAATAAAAGTAAAAATATCATGACTGTTTTATACTATTCCTTATTTATTATTACTAGCTAGATACTGAATAGTCATTTATTGTAAAAAATTAATCCCAATACCAATTCTTCACGAAATTAGCATAAAAATAAAAAATTTAATAAGTATAATCAAATAATAATGAATATTAAAAAAGCATTAGTATGGTTAATTACTCTATTATGACTATGATTAAGTAATATTTGTATTTGAGCCAATACAGATCTTTTAGATAAATCTACAAACAACACTAATCTTCAATGAAATTGAGCAGTTTATAATTCTGATTGATTAAAAACTTTTCTAATTAATACTATATGAACTGATATACTAATTCCTTTGTTAACTTTAGTTTCTCTAATAATCATTTTCATTTGAATATATAAAATGATGTATAGTGAAAAAGATGAAGAACAAGATAAAGGAAAAAATATGGTATTACGAAGTATAATTTGAATAGTAGTAATGGTTTCTGCTGTATTTATTGCAAAATGATTAGTTTGAAGTAGTTGAAATGCTTGAGTTCTAAATTGAGAAAATATAGACTGAGTAAATATTGCAAAAGATTTATATTGAGTTATTTTCTTCCCATTTATAAAGCTTGCAATGTTTATAGTTATGTGAGCTTTATTTCTTATTTTATTAACTCATGCTATCAAATTCATAATTACACCTAGTGATGATATCAAAAAACACTCTAGAACAATTATTATTTGGAATATAATTTGATTAATAATTGTAATGAGTGCAAAACAATTAGTTGTAGCCATTTATTGAGATGCATCAAAATCTACAACTTCTACTAAATGAGATTTATGAGATATTTGAAAGTGAATTCTTAATGATCAAAATCTTTCATTTATTAACAATTGAATAAATCGAATAATGTGATTTGTAGCATTGATGATATTAGTTGTTATAATTTATGAGTCTTTTATGTTGCTTACCAACCCTAATAAAGATGATAACATAAAAAGAATCAAAAAAAGTATTATATTCGCTTTTATATGAGTACTTATAATTGGTTGATGATACCTATTAAGTACATTCTTATCGCTAAATCCACAATAAAATGAAAATAATGTTAATTTGAGCATGATGAAGTTGAATTAGTTCAATAGGTTTGATATTAAAAGATTTATGATTTGACAATATAGTAGGAATTGATATTGCTGAAAGTGAAATATCCAAAAAACTTGAAAAAAAATGAATTAGATTTGTATATTGACACTGAATTGAACTTCCTGAAAAAGAAGATTTTGTAATTTATTCAGACGCTGCTATAAATTCCCCTGAAGTACAAAAATCATTGGAATATGAAACTTTGTGAGAAAAATACTATCACAAGCCATACTCTTACTTTGATTTTATCTGAGAAATTAGTAAGTATTTTGTAACTATAGCAATAGCATGAACACATTGAAAAAGCACCTCTACTGCTATTGCAATCTCTTCCTTAAGTAAAATATCCCAAGATTTTTGATTGTGAATTGTTTGAGCTTTAGTACCAGAATTCAACAACAAAAATTATCTAATAAATGAAAACTACAATAATGATATAAGAATAATTTTTGAACATATTATTAGTTGATCTTACAAATGATTTAATAAAGAGGTCATTAAAAAATACATGTTTGTTATTGAAGCAGATGAATTCAATAGACATTTTTTGAAACTAGATGTAGACTATGCAACTATTCACAATATTGAATTAGATCATTCAGATTGTTTTCAAAATATAGATATTTATTACGATGTTTTCAAAACTTTTGCACAAAGGGTAAGATATAAAATATTCGGACTTTCATGAGAACCTCTAGTTAAAAAACTTAGTGAAGAAATTCCTGGAAAGTTTAAATTATTAGATGTAGAAATTTTTGAATTCATTCATCTAATATGAAAACACAACCAAAACAACGCAACTTTGATTTTCAATATGTTCAAAAACATTTGCAGTAAAGTAAAAAGTGGTCAAATAAAAAACTCTATAATAAAATTTAAAGGGTTATGGAGAAGAACTGAAACAATCAAAACTAGTAAGTCGTGAGCTTTTATAATAAGCGATTACTGACATCATCCTACAGAGATAAAAACTGTAATAATGGCTCTAAAAGAAAAATATCCTAACAAAAAGATTATCTGTATATTCCAACCTCATCAAGCAAGAAGGGTAATAGAATTTTGGGATAAATTTATTGAAACTATAAAATTAGCAGATACAAAAATAATATATAATATTTATACAGCCAGAGAAAACATTGAAAAACTTCTAAACTGAATTGAAAACGAAGAGCTAAAAAGCCAAAAAAGTATTGAAATGATATGAAATAAATTTGCTGAAAAAGTAGGATGAAAATATATTACCGACTTTGAACTAATTAAAAAAATAATTACAGATTTATGAAAAGATGAAATTCTAATTTATTTTTCAGCATGAAATCTAGACTATGATATTAGAATGCGAGATTGATTGAAATTTTTATAATCATTTATTGTCTTATATTTTATTGAAAAATAATCTATTTAAATATAATAACAAAAATTATGAAAAATCTTATATATTGAATATTGTTCACCTTTATACTGCTACCAATGGATGCATTATGACGATCATATCCAGTAAAAGAAGTTTCTAAACCATGATGTAGATTCACAAATTGGGCTCAACTAGACCAAGACTGCAAACAAAATTTACCTATTATAAAATGAGCAGATTATAATAAATACAAAAACAACACCGAATATCGTATAACTTATTCTGTATTGTGGAGTTCAACATACAAAAATGGTTGGGATATTTGATATTGATCACATCTTTGAGTTGATATAGCAAGTGCAGAATGAACACCAGTTTACAGTATTTCTAATTGAACTGTATATGTAGCTGGGAGTCTAAGCTGACGATGAAAAACTGTTGTAATTGAACACACTTTCAACAATAAAAAAATATATTCTGTATACGCTCATTTAAGTCAAATAAATGTGACAAAATGAAATTCTGTTATTGAGGGAGCAAAGATATGAGAAATTGGTTCTACTTGAAATTCAACTTGAAATCACCTTCACTTCCAAATTGACACTAACGAAAAATGATTTCACCCATATTATCACAATTGATGTAAATGAAAAATTGAAGACATTGTTAACTGATGACTTTGTAATGAGTTTGTTACAGCAAATACTATAGACCCAATATATTTCCTTGAAAATAATTGAGCTAACCTAATTATATCTCAAACTCAAGAGCAGATAAATAACACTTCTGAAAAAATCAAAGAAGAAAATAGAATAAATCCTATAGACCTAGTATCAATGGCTGAAATTCAAAAAAGAGAATTAGAGTTGTTTTTGCACCGTTTCCAAATAAAAATAACTTCTAAAATTGATAGTAATGTAATTCATGTTTGAAACAAATGAACAATTGAAATTAGTGCCATTAACAAAAAATATAACAGAACTAGCATAATTACTATTCCTGATTCTATTGATATTGTTTTTTCTAACAACATTGTAGAATCTTTTCCAAAATCAATTAGGTATCTTGATTGAAAAAGAAAAATTGAAATTAAATGATTAAGAGAATGATTAACATCAGTA
Source organism: Candidatus Absconditabacteria bacterium (assembly GCA_036541305.1). Classification (GTDB taxonomy): domain Bacteria; phylum Patescibacteriota; class Gracilibacteria; order Absconditabacterales; family Absconditicoccaceae; genus JAZHDC01. Next base: position 2,748 of record JAZHDC010000196.1, on the reverse strand, counting down.
TATTTCAAGATATGAAACTCTACTATTTGATCAGAAAAAATTAGAATAATAAGCGATACTACTGAAGTAACTCCTGAAAAGGCAACAGCAACTATCCTTGGAAATCAATATTTGTGAAATGATACTCGATGAGCAGTATATATGAGAGATTCACTTAATGTGCCAATTATTTCTACTCCATTTAAATGAGAATATATAATTGAATGATCTGAAAATGTTTTATTTTGTGAGGTAAATCTAAATGACAAAAATAGAGGAAAAATTTCAGATATAAACTGCCCAAAAGATAAACTAAAAAAATATATAAAATTTGACTACTCAAAGTCTTACAAATGAATATTTGTATTTAAAATATTCCCAACTAGTTTGTGAAATAATAGCATAACTGTAAAAAATGACAAAAATAAAATAGTTGCAAATTACAATAAAAAAAGCGTTAAAGTGCCAAAAGATTTGAAAAAAAACTCTTTGTATTATGATTATATTTTTAAAACACATAAAGCTTTAATTACCACTAATTTGAAATCATGATACTTTATCCCAAAACAAACAGCAAAACAAGATGTTGTCAATCTTTGGTTAGATAATGCTTTCAAAACAAAATCATCAATCTCTTGAAACAGATTTATTGAAGTGAGTAGAATAGAATTTATAAAACTCTTATCCAAAAAATCATGAATAGTATCAAAAAATAAAAATAAGGTTTTTCTGGATATTGATGAAGAAAATTTGAAATATGCTAACATTCTAATAGATTACAATGCATGATTCTTAGACAAATATTGAAATAAATACTTGCAACCAAACAAATCTATCACTAGAGAAGAAGCTGCTTACTTAATATCAAAAATAAAATCATTGTAAATTTGATTTTTTTATAAAATATTGTTATAATAGATTATTATTATATTAAGAATAAATTAAAAATGGGATGAATAATGGGAGATAGTATCTATATTATAATATTAAACATATTTATTTGAATATGAATATATATTATATTTGTAATAATTTCAATTATTACCAGCTATTTAATAAAGAAAAATTTAACAAAATACGATCTAGTAAAAGATAAAAATAACATTAAGAAAGCTGATTTCTTATGAAAACTATCTTTATATATTCTATTATTCTTGTTTTCTGTAATAACAATAAGTTTTTTCAACTTCAACATTTCCTTTATTATGTCTTGAATTTGATTTTGACTTTGATACATAACAAAAGATTGGCTTTTGAATATGATATGATGAGCCTTTATTTTAGGATCAAATTTTATGAAGATTTGAGATGTTGTAGAACTGCCAAATAGCAAACTATTTGCAAAAATCAAATGAGTTAACTCTAACTATTCTACTCTAGTTGATATAAATGAAAGAAAAACGATTATCTACAATAACTACTACTCTCAAAATCCAATAATCACCTACTCAAGAGAAAAAATTGTCCGTAGAGAGTCTGTATTTAATGTAAACTATTGATCAGATTTAGACAAGATCTTTGAAATTACAAAAACAATTATTATATCACAAAATGAAATATTAGAAAAAGCAAGCACATATATTTATATATCTAAATTTTGAATTTGTTGATATGAAATAACAATTCACTATTACATCACTCCTAGTGAAATTGATAAACAAGCAATTCTAGATTGAAAAATCGAGAGGGCCCTTATTGATGAACTTAAAAAAAATTGAATTATTATATCCTTCCCGCACAAAGCGATTAAAGCAAACAGAAAATCAAGTGAAAGCTTCTTGTGACAAACTTTATAATTTTTTAGAATAGTTACATCCACAATAATTTTGTCTATATATTCAATATTTTTTGGTTAACTTAACTGATTGAATGTATCATCAATCCTTTCTAAAGTCAAAAAACAAAAACTTACTATAAGATAATTTTTCTCATACTAGTTTTCAATATTTATTAATCTTGGTAATATTTTTTTTAGGAGATATTGACAAAGTTGTTGTAAAATAATCTATTCTCAAGCTTTCAGCTACTTTTCAAACTTCTAATATTCTAAAATAATAACAAATGTCACATCTTTTTCAATATTCAGGTATTTTAGAAATTGTTTTTATAAATTCATTTTTTCACAGTAATTCAAAATCATCAATAATACTTCTGTTCTCATACAAAATTTCATTAAACTCTTTTCAAATTTCACTAGTTTCTACTAATGAGTATTTTCATCCATCATTTCATAATAATTTATCAAGCTGAGAAAGTCTTAGATTATGTTCATCATCCTTCTGAATATTAGGATTAAACCAAATCAAATAAACTTTAAAGTGTTTTTTCAAAAGTTTTAAAGGGAAAGTTAAATCAGGAACGCAGCATATATGAATTAATATAGACGGTTTCCTTCTTCTAAGAGTTTTATCTTGTTTATATATTATTGGTATATTATTTATTTTTTCTAAATCTCAATACATATTAGTATTAATAGTTTCTCTAATCATTAATTTCTTAAGATATGTAATTCTATGTAAATCACATACTCAATATAGTACGATATTATTTATGTGATCTTTTGTTCAATATCATTTATGTTTATAGAAAGAAAACTTAGAATAATCATCAGTCAGTTTCTCCATAAACTCATCTCTTTCTTGCTTTGCAATAATAGAGGCCATAGAAATATACTTATTTTTTGCATCTCAATCTATAATTGTAGTTACTTTTTTTCAAGTAGAGTTCCTAATATCAAAGTCTGTATTACCGTCTATAAATATTCATTTA
>JAZHDC010000195.1:0-9324 GCA_036541305.1 Candidatus Absconditabacteria bacterium | reverse complement strand
GTTCAGATAATTATTGTTATCCCTAATCCTAATCGTCATCCTCATCCTAATCCAATCTGCTGAATAGCAATAGCGATTGGAGATTGTAGTAGATTATTAATACTATGTTCTATGTTCTCTTGCTATCTACTAATTGCGAAGCAATTCCCCTAATCCTAATCGTCATCCTCATCCTAATCCAAAATAGCAATAGCGATTGGGGATTGTGGTGGATTATTAATACTATGTACAATTTACTATCCCAATCCCCTAATTGCGTAGCAATTACCTTAATACAAAAAAAAAGGTACTATCTTATACCTTATTTTTCAAAGAAAAAAACTGACAAATTCAAGAAATTTAAAATAAATTAGCTGCTATTCTTATTAACGTATAAGCAAATAAGGCTATTATTATTCAAATCACCAAATATGTAAGTATATTATTTGCATTCTTTACTTTTGATTCATCTCAATTTGCTGACATAAGCTCCCATCAACCCCACATCAAAACCAAAACAGCAGCAACTCATATAGCAAACCATATATATTTATTGATTGTTCTTAGCAAATCTGCTACAAAATTTCAATTTGCTGATGCAGAAATGGTCTCTCATCAATCTTCAGAAGGAACAGACACAGACAATGCAAAACTATTTCATACTTGTATAAAAAACAATAAAATTGTAAAAAATAATTTTTTAAAGTTCATCTTATAAATATTAAGGAATTGAAGATTTTGAAATTGATTCTATAATAGTTACCAATAATACACTTGATAATGCTAATACTACTCATACTGCTACTAATATAATATTATTTCTAGCTTTCTTCATTTTTGCGTCATTTCATGCTGATGTTACAATCATCAAAGATCCATACAAAACCATTGTAACCGCTACTGCAATTGTAACCTGTAACAAAAAATTAGTAGACCTTACGAGCACTGATGATTTTCATTCAAGCATTTCATCGCCAGATACATTTACAACAGAATCTTTACTATCATTATAAACTGTATCCAACAAATTTGAACTTGTACTGTCAGCAGCAAATATGCAATTAGAAACAACTAATCACAAAGAAATACTTACAAATATAATGATTTTTTTAAATTTATTTAGATAATTCATGTTTGTGAAAATTATATCATTTGAAGTAACCTTTCTGCTTCTTCATCTTCTTGATTTTTGGACAATTCTTCATCCTTGTGAATTTCTTCTACCTTTTTGAAATATCACATTTTTTGCCATTTCATAAGATATTTTTTCTTAATTTCCATTTTCTTTTGTTCATAAGAGTTTTCTATCTCTTCTAGTTTCTGCTTTTCTCTGACTAAGATATCTCTAAGCTTAACCATTTGATCATTATTCATAATTGGCATAAGATTGAACCAATTCTGCTTTTCTTCTTCTGTATCAATTGATTTTGATCTCAAAACCATTTCTACTAAATCTGACATATCAACTAGATAATCTTCAGGAATATCAAATTTTTCCGCATAATCCCACAAGTCTTGTGATAGATGTTTTTGTATTAAAGTTGTATCAGTCATGATAAAAATAGTTTATTAATCTAAATTAAATAATTGTTTTTCTAGTTCTAATTCTGCCTGGTTACCGTCGTGCTCTCTTTGTTTTTCTCCTATTTCTTTTAACTTATCACCTATTTCGTATGATTTTTTCATTTTTTTTATCAATTTTTTCAATTGGCTCTTTGGTATATATTTAGTTCAAGAACCTCAACTAAACATTTCATTCATAATAAATATTATTGATGATTAAAAATCCATGAAACATGATCTTCATCTACCAGTCAATCTGATATCAATCTTTTTGTATATTGCTCCAGGCTTATCATTCACTGTTTTATTCAAGTTTCGATTATATTGTCAATCTGTGATAATTGTCTTTTCTTAATGTTATTTTTTACTGCAGGAGTATTAATTAGTACTTCATACAATCATATTCTTCATTTTCCATCTTTATTCTTTACTAATCTCTGTGATTGTACTCACACTAGCACATCTCACAACCTAGAAGCTACACTATCTTGTATTTCTGGTGGGAAAAATGAGATAAATCTACTTATAGTTCAAGAAGCAGAAGAAGTATGTAAGGTACTAAATACAAAATGTCATGTTTCTGCAAGATTTAGTACTGCTTCAGCAGTTTCCTTGTCACGAATTTCTCACACAAGTACTATATCTGGATCTTCTCTCATTGCTGATCTCAAAGCATTCATAAAAGCCCAAGTATCATGTCAAACCTCTCTTTGGCTAATCAATGAACTTTTAGGTTCAAAAATAAATTCAACTGGATCTTCAATAGTAATAATATGTTCACTTCTTTCTTGATTTAGGAAATCTATCATTGCAACCAAAGAAGTAGATTTTCAAGAACCAGTAGGTCAAGTTACCAAAAATAGTCACTGCTTTTGTGATAGTATATTATCTCTAATACTTTCAGCTAACTCTGGCAACATAAGATCATCAATATTCTTTGCTACTGAATTAATTTTTCTAAGTACAACTCAAATTTTTCATAATTTGAAGAAAGCATTTACTCTGTATGGAGTAGAATCTAATCATACGTAAGAAAAATCTGCCTCTCTATCAGCTAAAAACTGTTCAAAAGCTTTGTTGTTTCATTTCATCAATTGCTTAAGAGCAATCTCCATCATTTCATCAGTTAACTTTGGTTGATTTGTGATTTTCTTTATATCTCAACTTACTCTTAATGCAATAAATTCTTCTGCTGATAAGTGTATATCTGAAATATTTTCTTTTCATGCAATTTGAGATAATATTTGCTCAATATTGATTCCTGTTGTAATAGGACTCATTTTTATATTTATTATTAAATAAATTTTCTAAATTATAATTTTTTTTAGTGTAATTGTCAAATTTAAGAGTACTTTTTCTTTTCTATTAGAAAAAACAATCATAAAGTTAAATAGCAGATATACAAATAAAACAAATTAAAAGCTTTTAGTAGTCATTTCATTATTCAACTAACTTCTTGTAATGAAGCAAATATTGCATAATCAAACTTCTTTTTTTGTACTAATTGTTCAAAATATTTCATATCCGAATTTAAACCAAAATAACAATTCATAAATCTATCTAAATTATATCATTTTAATGTCATAAAATATTTTTTCTTTGCAAATAAAATATCTACAACATCATTATATTTTATAATATAATCTTTTTCATCGTGTAATGCTAGTAGAAATGCAAAGTTGATTTTTTCGCATTGGTAAACGAAAAATCACATTAATTTTACCAAATGTTTTTTGGAAGCATAGTAACCAATTAAACAAAATGTTAATATTCAAAGGTAAATAATAATAGCATAGAACATATTATTTTTTTATTTGTGATAAATTTTTAGAATTTTATTATCTTTTACTATCACTAAAGTAAACATTCTTTTGAAAATAGGTATTTTTTTGTTTATAAATGCTTTTTTTAGTTTTCATCTAATAGTGGCATCAAAACTGTTGAAAAAGCCTAATTCACAATCTAAATATTCTTCTTTATCAATATTAATATTATAATTACGAATACTTATGTATCATATTTTAATGATTTTTTTTATATCTGCAAATCTTTTTTGCCAAAATAACAAAGGTCACTTAATAATATAAGTCTGTCAATGTGACCTAAAAAAATAAACTCATTTGAAAAGCTTGTAACCTCTATTACATTTTATCAAAAAATTATAAATTTCTAGTAGATTTTTATTGGAAATATTATTATATATTCTAAGTTGTTTGAATAAATTTACTAAAGACTGAATATTTTCTAGTTGGGAAATCAACTTGAATCAATAATCTGCATTCCAATTTTCATCTAATTCTATTTCTTCAAGAACTATTTTATTTTCAACTTCATCATCCAAAATACTATAAAGATTTCTAAAACTATCAAAGAATTTATTATTTCAATCTTTAGATTTATTGGACAATTGTATAAGTTGTTCTATTGGTCAATTTCTTAGTTTATTCCTAAGGGAAACTGAATTATCCAAATTAGTTAGATCTGTAAAATATGTAATTCACAAATCATTACAATAGTCTATTATTTTATCTTTGGGAGTATCTAACAGTGGTCTAAATATTGAATATGTTTTGTGCTTTTCATACATTTTCATATTCAATAATCATTCTTTGCTAGATCCGCGAAGCATATTCAAAAAAGTCGTTTCTATACGGTCTGTAAGATTATGTCATAGTACTAAAACCTTATCTCATTGAATATTGTCCAAAACTTGATTAAAAAATTCATGTCTTGCTTTTCTCAGATCAGATTCAGTAAAATTGACTCAATTATATTCTTGTGTATGAAAATTATAATTACTAAATTTGTCTTTCAAGATAGAAACTTCCCCAAAAGACTCTGACCTAAACCTGTGATTAAAATGAGCAATGTGCAGGTTTGCAAGGTCAAATCAAATTGAAATCAAATATTTTTCCAAAACAAAAAACATAAACATACTGTCAGGTCATCAAGAAATTCACAAAACAAAACTCATATTACTATGAAGATATTTTTCAAAATGCTTATAAAAAAGAGATTCTAGTTCCATGTTTATTTTTTAATTTTTTTAAGTCAGTCAATTATATCCCAAATAAATGCAATTACAAGTAAAATTATTAGCACTATAAAAACATATTTATACCCTATTTTTAAGTATTTGAAGATTACTGAACCAAAAATTCATACTAAATATCAAATTCAAACTCTTGGTACAACATATGCAATACTTGCAACAGCGCTTCAAGCAACGTATTTTTTGAAATCGTAGGAATTACATCCAAAGTACATTGACATAATTGGTCTTGCATAATTGATGTTAATTAGAAGTGGAAATGCTAAAAAATGGTATTTTGTTACATACTCATCTATTTGATCAAGATATTGTTTTAGTTTTGGATATTTTTGTCAATATTTAATAATAATCTTGGAAAGAAATATTTTACCAAAAAAATATCAGCTTATTAATCATGCAAATATAAACAAACTCAAAACTACTGATAAAATCAAGAAAAATCCTAAATTATGCACCAAAAAAGCAAAACTAGTAACAACGGCAAGGTCTATTGGAATAAATAATCCTATTATTCAAAATGTTTCCAAAAATCATAATGCTCAAATAAACAATGGAACAGTAAGAAAGAAATAATGCGAACTCATCAACATTGTCATCAAAATATCTACTTTATCAGTAAGATAGGATCAAAATTCAAACAACAATCAAAATGTATTCTCATAAATATAATTTAATGTAAACCCGATTTTATCCATAAACAATTTTATTAATAATCAAAAAGAATCTTGCTTTTAGCAAAGATAGTTTAATGCCTTTGAGATAGTTTATTTTATAGACTATGAATAATCTATACAATAAACTATTGCAATCCCTATGAACTATTTAGCAGATTACAATAGTAGATTAAGGATAGTTATTGTTTTTTCAATACTAAATTACTAGATTCTATAATAGATTGAACAAAAGCTTTTGTTGACTTATATTCATTAATTGAAAATATTTTATTATCAGTATTATTAATATTTAATTCTTTTTGTGATATTTGTGAAACAGTATTGATCATAATATCCAAAAGGTCTTGTGAAATTTTTATTTTGAACTTTTGAGAATCTTTTTGTAATATTATTATCAATAACTCAAAGTACTTATTGTATTCTGAATTTCAATTTTCTCAATATTTTATAGTAGATACAAAATATATTAAATCATTTCTTATCAAAGAAAGTACAGTTCAATAAAACCAAATTGGTCTTCATTGCTCATCTTCTATTATTATATCTTGTAAATATGACATTATATAATTATAAATATCAAACTGAGAATTATTCAAGGTTGTATAAATAACCTGCAAAATATTATCATCAAAAGTAACTGAATTCAAATATAAATCAATTAAAGACAAAGTATTGTCTATACTTAATGTAATATTATTATTAAGATTATCTAAGAAATACAAAATAGAATCTGCATCAAAATCCAATCCGTATTTAATTAATATTTGAATTGACTTAAGTTGACTAGAGAACAAATTATCTACTATTCAAGGAATTACAAGCTCAAGAACTGTATTTCATTCATCATCCATATAGTTTAGATCCACTCATTGTTTGGTAAGTTTTCTTGCATATACTTCAGAAATATATTGATTTCCTAGTATTACAAAAACTGATAATCTTTGCAAAGGATTTCCATCTAAAAGATCTTCATACAAATATGGCAACAAATTATCTTCATTCATCTTCAAAAAATCCATAAATTCATACAAATTAGTATCATTTTTACTTAAATTACATTGTTCAGATATTGTTTCATGAATTTGTATTAATAAATCATCATTTACTAATAACTTATCAATATCCTTTTCTATATAAGGTTTTGTAATATTATAACTAATTTGATTCATTACTACACCTGATTGTAAACTAATATACTCAGGAATTTTTTCTGCTATCAAATTATATATTTGACTTTTTTCAACTTCAAGTGCTTTGGTCTCGCTTTCCAGATCTCATCATAGATCAGCTAAACAAAGTTTTAATCTTTCCAAATCATCTTCGTTTATGTAAATTCTATATTGACTAGACAGTAAATAAACGGCATAATCTACCAATTGTATATATTCATCAATTTTCTCTGGAGATATTTTCATATACATTACATATTGCTGAATTTCATCCACAAAAGGAATAAACAAAGACTTTACCAGCATAGAAATAGCTACTTTGGATTTTACATGACTAAATACATTTTTTGCTTTCAACTTGGTTAAAATTTTGGACATTAATTCTCAATTTTCTAGATAAACTAATGATTCCAAAATACATTGTTTTTCTTCTCACAAAAACTTTCAATAATCAATTAGATCTAACAAAAAATCATCAAAAATAGATAATTTATTTCATAATTCATACTTTAAAGTAGGATATTTCTTTATCAATATTTCTAATTCTCAGTAGTATAACTTGGTTCAAGAATTATAAATAGTATCAAATGCTTGAATTATATCTTCAATATTTGAATATCTTATATTCTTGAAAAGTAATGAAATATATTCAGATTTTTTATAATAGTTTATATCTTGAATAGTATCTTTTGCTAAAAAACTTTTCAACAAATCATTAAATAAAAATACTTCATTTAAATCTAATAATCATTGTAAAATCAAATATTCATTATTTGTCAGAAAATACTCTAATATTGTATTACTATTCAAAGAATAATTATAAATATTTTTCATAAAACTAATTAATACTTGCTCAGATACATCTGGGGAAGAGAGTGATTTTATATTTTCATATACAATCTTATAATCATTTCATTTTCACAATATAGATTGCAAAATACTTGTAAATTTGGGAACTCTTTGGTTATTTGTATTAGATTCTCAAAATGACAATAAACGACCTTTCATATTTTCTCAACTATTTTGTAAAAAAATATATAATAGTTGTAATTATAAAAAAGTCAACAACTATTCATTAAATTTTCATTATTTATAGCTAGTATACTATTTAATTTTTTTCAAGACATAATTTATAAAATATTGTCTAAATAGTACATATTGTCTATTTAAGTTTTATTGAATATAAAGGCATAATATGTGAAAAGTAATTTGGAATGATTAGAAGATGTAGACAACGATAAATTGAGTTTTAGTTCAAGTACCCAGTAACAAGTTCGAGTTTGTTCGTAAAAATACACCCCTTGAACTTACACTTGAACTTGGTACTTGAACTAAATTGTTCAAGTTCAAGCAATAGGCTATAGAATTACTATTGCAATTGCTAGCACAAGCACAATTGCTGATAAATTCCCCCTAACAAGGGGGAAGAGATAACCATCGGAAGTAAAGGGGTTTGAGATAACTATCTCCAATCTACTAATCTGTCGTGTCACTAAAGGTCGATAATTATTAATAATTAATTTGAATAACAATAATATAATATAAATAAATATGAAATTGAAAATAGACAAATAATTGAAAAATCAATTGAAATATTAGATAATATGTATATACTTTATAAGTAGTTATTACAAAAGATGATAACCTAATAAGTGCACTTATTGAACAATCAATAATAAAATAATAAGTTATCAAAAAATAAAAAAGCATCCTTTAAATAAACTTTGTATAATGATAAAATTGCTAAAAACTCTCTTGGAAATTAATAATTATGAAAACATTGAACAAATAAGTAAAATTGGAGAGTATATTTGAGAAAATAAGTGAAATTCAATAATTACTAATTGTGTAGAATGAAAAATATTAGAGCAATATTGTAATTTACTAAACAAAAAAATTACTGAAGAAGAATTTATGATGATTGGGGATTATACAAGTAAAGTAAATATTTATACAAAGAGCAATAATATTGAGTTATTATATGAAATCAGATGAATGATTGATGATCCTTTGCTAAAACAATTTGTTACAAAAAAAATAATAATTACAACCAAAGAATCATTGATTTTCTTTGAATCTAAAGGCAATGATTATATAAAACTTTTGGAAAGTATTCAAAGTTTGAAATCAAATTTATTTATAATATAATTGAAAAAATAGTTAAAATGAAAGATTATTGATTTAAAATTAAAGTATCTGATCTACTACTAAAACCATGATCTAAAGATGAAATCGAATTTAGCAATAAATTCACAAAAAACATTCCAAATCTAACTGAAGAATGAATTAGCTGAACAGTTTCGTTGATGTCATTGAATGAAAATTCAATTCAAGTGATTATAAAAAATATAAAAACTCGTTTAAATACTATATGTGATGTTTGTTGAGTAGAATTTATAAAAGATATTTACATAAAATCTTATGACACAAAATTTGTAAATCCTAAAATTCATCACGACCTATCAGAAAAAGATCATGATAGTGAGTTTTTGATCGATGATGATGATAATATTAATATTGAAGATTTACTTACTCAAGCTATTTTGGTGCAAAATATGATAGTAATTAGATGTGATGATTGTGAAGAAAAACTTTCACAAATAGATGATGATGAAGATATTTTAGATATTCCAACTACTACAAAAAACATTATAGATTGGAAGTAAAAATAACAAATAAAGAATGTTGAATTGTTAAATAAATGTTTATATAAAAAATCCTCTTTCAATAAACTTTCAACATTCAACAATCTTTAAAAGTTTTCAACATATATATTTTTGCTTTATTTTAGAGGTTTTGCGTTTTATAAGAAAGTTTGAACAATTGTGTATTATTATTATTATTAATTTATTTATTATATATATATTATATTAATAAAGAGTACATG
>JAZHDC010000194.1:0-9480 GCA_036541305.1 Candidatus Absconditabacteria bacterium | reverse complement strand
ATGAGATGTAGCCTGTTGCCCCTAAATAAAGAGGAAATAGGATAAGTAGAGGCATCATTAAATCAAGTATTTGTCGATATCGTTTCGTTTTGCTAAATACCTTAATGATGTTTAAGAGTGAAAAAATCACAATAGGTAGAGCAAGAAGAGAGAATATAACAATGTTGAGTGGGGTATGGTAGAGCACTAATCTAGGTCTAGCAAGCAGGGCAAAAACAAAAAAGAGTGCAAAACTTATAAAACTCGTGATAAAGATTGCTTGCTTATTCTTGTTCATCCGTTTTTTCTACTTCTTCATTCTTATTTTCTTCTTGGATATCAAAATCGCTAAGTCCCGCGACTCTATCTAGTGGCAGTGTAAAAATAATGCCTTGGCTAGGAGCATCTAATCCAGCATTCTTATAAACAGCATTAACAACACGCTCATGAATGGATTCAGGAATGACAATAAGCACGACTTCTTTATTTGGGCTAATGACAATACCAAATGTTTGGGCTATATTTTTATTGCCAGTTCCGCGACCATGAATAACAGTCCCTCCTGTTGCACCGGCTTCTCTAGCTGCATCCATCACTAGATCAACGAACCCGGCATTAACAATGGCAACAACTAAGATATTTTTCTCGTTCATACTACTTTCCCCCATTTGGTTTTAACTCAAGTGTATTTGATAATATTTTATAGACACTTATGCCTACAACAGAAGTCATTTTAACACTAAAGGCAATGCCTTTATGCTTTGGACTGATTTTAAAGCGCGTTTCTATATATGTAAACGCTTCATCGAGTCTTTCATCTTTCATAATAGTAAAAAGAACATCCTTTTTAGGGTCACTAAGCCCTAACAAGTTTTTGATTTCCTTTTTTACTGTGCCTCTTGCTAATATTGATAATTGCACATTAGCTTCTAGAGTCATAAAATAATCGACAAAAACATCACTTTGGTTATGATCAACAATCACAACAACAAGCGATAACTTTTTTACATCAAAGGGTAGATTTACTTTTCTCTCTTTATCCATAAAGTCCTCTATTCAAAGTAGATGATTTGATTCTCATCAGCTTCTTTCATACGACGCAAGGCAAGACGTTGTGCTGCCTTTTCTCTTACTTTAACACGAAGACCTAAAAGTTGAATACTAATCAGTGGCATCATGGCAATAAGGCCTAGTGTTCCTAAGCCATACTTAGCAAATGAATCCTCTCCTAGACTAGCAAGCGCTAAGCCACCAATCATCGGTGAAATAAAACTAGCCGCGACCGCTCCTGTAACAGCCCCGCCACTATCGGCCGCCATTGCGGTAAACATTGAGGGCGTAAATAGTGACAAAGTCATCGCGATAACAAAACTTGGGCCCACAAAATAGATAATCGGTATTTGAGAAAAAATACGGATTGTTGATAATACTAGTGCCAGAGCTACACCAATTGAAAGTGTAATCACTAGACTAGTTTTGGTGATAACTCCATCACTGACCTCTTCGACTTGTTCTCCCATGATATGAACACTAGGTTCTGCGACAACACTTGAGGCGCCAATAACCGAGACGATGATAAGAACTAAGACAATACTATCAATATTGTTTAATGATTGTCCAAATGAGTTACCCGCACCAATAAAACCAAAATTTGCACCTGCAAGAAATAATACCATCCCTAAGAACAACCAAATAGAGCCAACTAAGATTCGAATCAATCTCTTCTTTGTTAATTTAATTAGCACGAGTTGATAGAAATAAAAGAATAGTAAAAGCGGAACTAATATGATTGCAACACTAAGTGAAGTTGTACCAATACCGTTCATCAGCTGCACTAACATACTTGTAGCAGGCATTGTATCGCTAGTCACTACTTCAGGCGATGTTCCCGAAATAATGCCCATTAATAGGACAAAGATGATTGGGCCAATACAAACTAGACCCACAAGACCAAAACTGTCATTTTGATTGTTTTTATTGCCGTGGGAGGCCGCTAAACCCTTACCAATTGCTAGAATAAAGGGAACGGTCATTAAACCAGTAGTAACAGCACTTGAGTCAAAGGCCATAGGTATATATCCAGAATCTGCAAATGAAATAAGGACAAAAACAATGAGATATCCCACTATTAAAAGGGTATTGATTGGTCTATTAAACAATATTCTGATAACGCCGATAATTAAAAAGAGACCAGCGCCAACACTGACAAAGATAATGAATATTAGATCGCTTATTGGGACCTGTCTTGCTAATATCGCAACTGATGGCTCGGCAGCTGTAACAAGAAAGCCAATGGAAAATAAAATAAGTATTATGACAACTAATTGCTTGATATTTGTCAAGGAGGACCCCAAAAGTTCACCAATTGATATAATTGATGCATTTACACCTATATTGAACATTGTCATTCCAACAATCAACAAAAATGCAGCGATCCCTAACTTTATCAGATCGCCACCTTCAATGGGGACCAAACTAGTAAAGTGAAAAATAATGACCATTAAAGTTAATGGTCCTATTGAAAGTATTGATTGTTTAAAAATTCCCAATAATTTTTTTATCATATTTTCACACTATAAATATTGTAGCAAGAATATGACAATCTTTAAAGACAGTTTAGTCAATCAAGGGCAATAGAACTATCTAGCTTATTTATATTTGAAAAGTTTGTTTAAAGAATAAACCAGGACCAAAAAAAGCGAACTGAAAAAACTAATCTTTTCTACCGAATAATATAAATGAAATTGATGTTTTATCATTTTCAACTTACGACTGCTTAAAGAATTGTTGCCTACATAATAGGTTGCAAGACATTCATCTATTTTATATCCATATTCAACCTTTTTTAATATATTTAACCAAGTAGCATAGTCTTCTCGTTTTGGTGCATTTTCTGGCATATATATTTTACCAAGAAAATTGGTATCGTATACTGCTGTGAGACAGCCTATAGGATTATTATAAAGACATTTATGGTAATTAATTCTACTTACTGGCTTATATGTGGTCGCTTTATGATTGTATTTATTTACAAAATAATTTGTGTAAGTAAAAGGATAATTATTTTTTAACATGTAGTCTATTTGTATTTTCAGTTTATCTGGCTCCCAAGTGTCATCCGAGTCTAAAAAAGCAATAAATCTACCACGAGCATAAGTTATGGCTCTATTTCTAGTAGCGGCGGCTCCTGTGTTTAGGCTCGAAGTTACAAGTACTATTCTAGAATCTAAAGAAATCAAGTCATTTATGATTTGTAAAGAATTATCTTTTGAGCAATCATCAGAAATAATCAGTTCCCAATAAGGATATGTTTGGTTAATCACACTTAAAACAGATCTCTTTATAGTACTAGAACTATTATATGAAGGCATTATGATAGACACTAAATATCCAAACATTATCTTTCTCCTCATTAATTATGCGTATAAAATGTTTTGCCAAAGAGTCTTGCAATTTTCTTTAAAAAAAACCGAACTTTATTTGGAATATAGGAGATTGACTTTTGGGAAATATGAAATTTGATCGCAGAAAAGAAGCTAATCGTATCTCTATCAAGAGGTGAATAACCACACTCTTGTAAGAATTTATTAGTCGAAGGAAAGAGTTTTCCTTTTAAAATGCCATTTTTAATCGCCAAAAAATTTGTATTATATTGAATCCCTTTAAATGTCTTCTCCTTTTGCAATTTGGCAAGGTTTGTTTCAAATTTCCAAGCACTGTCTGCTGAGTCTTTACACGCTTTTTTAAGAAAATTCACTTCCCAAATTGATGGTTGTAAACTGATACCATAGTGTGTGTTTGACTTAATCAAATATGTTCCATTATATGGCTTAAATCCACGAAATGACTTAGGTAGACCGATAAGTTTAAAATAATTAACTTGATTTTCTTTCATAGTAGTAATTAGGCTCTCTACTTTTGAGCTATCGATTGGCTTTGAGAGAAAATAATCATCGAGTAATAGAATGACATACTTTGTCTTAATTCGATCAAGAGAAAAACGTACTCTTTCCGAATATGCATCGTCACTAACAACTACTACATTTTCAAAAAAATCATTAAGATCAATTGGTTTTTTGTCTGTGCCAAAAACAACTGAATCAATTGCTTCTGGCCAAAACTTTTTGAAGAGAAAGAATGATGCCCTAGCTGCATCCATGTACTTGTAACAACCCAGAATTAATATTGTGTAGTCATTCTCATTTATCATTTTTTAAAACCTTCTCCTCCATGAAGTTTATAAAGTACTCACTTGAATACTTAGCCGCCTCTAACTTACACTTCATCTTTCTACCATATAAATCATCTTGATGTTGATATATATAAAGAAGCTTACTTGTAATAGTGTCAGGGTTTAAATCGTCAAGGATATATGCTATATTATCATTAATTAATGTCTCATAAGAATTATATTTCGTAGATATGGTTGGCACACAAGAAATAAATGAATCAATTATTGAGCCGGGAACACATTCATGGAAAAACGTCGAGAGAAAGACATGTAAATCGTACACAGAAAACCGAATGTAAGAATTTTGATTTTGAATAGTAAACGATTCACCTAACAAATTTATATATGAATGTCTTTCACAAATCTTTTTAATTTGTTCAATTTCTTCAAAAGAAGATTCAGAACCAGCGATATCTAGTTTATATAAAACTCTATTGTTGGCCTCATTGATTTTTATCACAGAATTAATAGCGTCAAACACCCCTTTTTCTTTTACAATTCTAGAAAAAAAGAGAATAGAGAGTGTTTCTTTTTTTTCGAATGGACGAATAGGAATATCATATACTCTTTTCACTGATGGAAGGACAAGTAGATTTATCTTTGTAGACAGTTCCATGAATTGTTTTTTTACACTGTTGGACTCAACAATCAGTGTGTGCAATCTCGAAAAATCTGATGGTTTCAGATAAGAATATGCCGCAACATTTATTCCATACCCATAAATATAAACATGTATTCTTTTTGGAGAAATAATAAAATATTTTAATAGCTTCAACAATATATTTGCACCACTTGGAGCTTTACAAATAAAAATGTCATAATTATTGTAGAAAAATGCTCTTAATAGAAACTGTAAGGTGTTAAAGAACTTGTTTTTGTCTAAATTGTTCGATTTAATATGCCAATTCTTGTCTTTCAAAATCGATAAAATCTCACGACTTTTAGCAGTCTCACCATTCAGTTTTTCGTTTTTAAATCCCAGAGATCCAATAAAAATTATTTTTTTCATGTTTTATTATTATCTTTCATATTTGTTTTAGTTTGGATTGCTTATTTTATTTAATAGTTATGCATTTAAAAATTCACAACACTGCTATTATATTAAACCATTATTAATAAAATACCTAGTTATCACTAGTTTAAAATGACAAACCAAAAAACAAGACATCAATAAATAAACCTAGTGGTGTATGTTTTTTATGAAATGGTCTAAATAATTATCACATGTGTTTTCAATAGAGTACTTTTGAGCATCTTTGACATTATGTTCACTAATGAATTGAAAATCCGTAGGGTTTTTAAGAATTTTGTAAATGGTCTGGAGGAAGCCATCAAAATTATCTAAGTCACATAGATAACCATTGACTTCATTCAACACGAAATCTGGTATTCCACCTACTCTTGAAGCTACTATGATATTTCCACTGGCCATGGCCTCAATAAGAGAGATAGGGTTAGCTTCACTTGTTGAACATAATAAAAAAATTTTAGAATTTTCATAATAAAACTGCGTATTATTTACCAAACCAGTAAAACAAATTGTAGTTACCAAATCTGACTGCTCAACGTATTTTTTCACTTTTTCATACATTGATCCATGTCCTACAAAAACCACATTCACTTTAGGTAATAGAGTTTTGAGTTCTTTAATTAAATCTATCATAAAAAAATGGTTTTTCACAATTTCAAATCTTGCTACAACACAAATATCAAAAGGCCTCTCACATATTTCTAGTTTACTGGAAAATTTAGACAGAGAGATTCCGTTGTTAATATAAGCTGACTTATCAATATCATAAAAATCATTGTTTTTTTGAGCAAGTTTGTCCGACAAACAAATGGGGTAAACAAATCCAAAATGAAAAATAAAACGATAAAGATATTGCAATAGTCTTGTTGGCGTTTCTAAAAATGGTTCTAAATGAAGAGTATGGTGAATGTTTGGTTTTTTTAACAGTGGTAAAACAGCAAGAAAAGACGTGATTAGCGCATTATTTTCGGTATGAATAACATCAAATCGATTACGTTTAATTATTCTGAAAAGAGTCAGTATTGTCGGCAAATCAAACTTTCTTTTTTTCCTAAGTATGATGAGCTTTACGTTGGAATTTCTTAGTGAATCTATAAAATAGTTATTATTATTATCGTGTAAAACAACAACAGTTAAATCGGTTTTTTTGCTCATTTCGATTGAAAAGTTTACAGCAAATGTTTCAGCACCACCTGTAGGTTGCAAAGAACTAATAACTTCAAGAACTTTCATTTTAGGTTACCTCACTTGCACTATCTTGTTTTTCTACTAATTTGCCAACTGAATTCCCTTGTTCAAGATAGTTGATTTTTACTTTTCTTTCCGGTAAATAAGAAAAAACCAAACCGAGAATCATCATATCAGTTTTTAGCGTGAAATTGGGATAAAAAAATTGTACTAACAAGAATACTACAATAAAAGAAATGTATAACGATTTATCGCGACTATCAGTAAAGAACAGTCTGAAAAGCATCACTAATATCATGCACTCATAAACTAGCAAAAAGGTAAGTCCATAATTAAATGCTATCTCAATTATATTGTTGTGGGAAAAATGTCCATCAAAAGAAAATTTAGGAAACTGAAAATCCCCTCCATAGCCGAATGTCATTCTATTGGATATTAGCTCTATTCCTTGCTGAACATACAAAAACCTAAAGTTTGCGGATAAATCACCATTATTTCCCAATCCTATTAACGCCAAAAACCTCGAATACAAGGTTTCAAATACTGGCAAACGGATTAGCAGGAAAAAGACAAAAACAAATACACTCAAAACCAGAATTGCATAACCTATCCTTTTTTTTCCAAGATACAAGAAAATCGCAACAAAAGAAACGAATGCCAAAATAATTAAAGCAGATCGAGAGCCGGTTACAAAAACAAGTAGTAATATATATAAATTGATCAAGAGTAGGTAGTATTTATTCCTCTTTATGACATAGTATAGAACAAGTACAAAGATATAAACTAACGTATATCCTAATAAATTAAGGTCGTAATTAAATACTGTAATTCTTTCTCCACTAAATACTAATAGACTTGGAAAAATACTAATAGTCAAAAAACCAAGAAAAACGAGTGATGAAAGAAGCATAAGATATAAAATATTATTTCTATGTTCACTAACCTTCCAAAATTGTGAATTAACAAATACTGTGGCTGATAAGAACAAAAGAGTCCAATTTATATAAATAAATCCATTTGCTAGTCCAGATAAAATAATCCAAAAATTTAAAAAAAATAAAAACAAGAAAAACCCAGTTAGTCCTATTTTGTTATACATTAAAGTCCATAACAAGACTAAGAAAAACAAAATAGCAAAAATAACATTATTAACTATATTAAAAGGATAAATGTGATTTAGAGTCCAGTTGACAGTAAAGTTGAAAAAAAACAAAATATAAATGGATAATTCTAACCAAAATTGTAAGGGGGGGTTATTTTTATATGATTTACTTAAGCTTTGTAAGAGTGTTTTCACTTATTTCTCCTTTTCTTGAATTAATCATTAAAAAAAGATTAATTATTAAGAGATAAACAAACAGTAAGAGTAAATTATAGAAGGATCCTTGGGAATTGAAGCATTGAAAAGATAAAAGGGAATGTTTTGACACAGACATAAAAACATAAAGAGGAAATTGAATTAGTAAGAGTGATATTAATGGTAAAGCCATGAACCCAAAATGAAAAAAAGAATTATCCTTTATGTCATGTTGTTTTTTTATCACTTTACCATTAACATAAACAAGAAAAAGAAACGAAAACAAACTTGATATAGACCAAATAAGAGAATTGTTTTTATCAAAAAAATACCCTTTTGAAGCGAAATATGAGAATTCATTCGATAAATTCGGTAAAATTTGTATTAGATTATTTTCCGATAATGTGTAGTAAGTTAATGTGTCACCTGTTTCCCACTTTTTAGAAATGACTTCATCGATAATTGTTCTAGTATTGAAATAACTAGTCGATGGATCGAAACAGAATTCATATTCCATTGCTTTAAGAAGAGCAGTTGGAAATTTAGTTAAAGAATAGGATTCATATATATTTGACAATATTGGAGCATGCCCTTGATCAGACTTGATGACATTTGCGATAAAACCATCAATTATCAAGGTTCCAATTTGAATTGTTACACTCAATTGAATTAGATCTTCATACGAAGCGTACTTGTCAACATTATCATTTATTATATTATCTGCTTGATGTGAGTCAATATAGATAAACTGCCTACTCTCGCCTGTATCATCTGACCAATCTCTTTCTATGTATTTAAATCGCTTAAGTGATATATCTATAAACATTCCATAATATTTGCTATCAATCTCTGCATCTGGAGAGGAATATCCTACGTTATTAATTCCCAAAACATTTGTTGTATATTGTATGCCATTTACAGAAATACTAGATGAAAGAATGGTCGAATCCCTTGAGGGAATATATCTAAGGTAAGCAGGAACATATGTTGGATGAACATTGATCGACTGAGGCTGGAAATTATAAGGCATAGATAAGATAGTGTTCTTGTAATCAGCTAACATCAAATGGCCATAGGTTGCATCTTCAAAACCTAATCCACTTAAATATACCGAATGTCCATTAGAATAATTGGACTTTTCTATTTGATTAGAAACATATCTATAATTACTATCATTCAATGAACTTATTGTGTTTGCCCCTAATCCATATAAAGATATACCTAGTACGATATAACCAATAAGCAGTATTGGATAGGCATTTTTATAAAAACGAAGAAGTTTAAAAATTGTAATTTTTGATACTGTTTTCAGTGTTGCTTTTTCTTTAGTTAGTTCACTGAGATGCGCGGAAAAAAAGGGAATATTATTGTTTTGGTTGTTCGTTTGTTCGGCCAAAACAATAATAACCGGACACCCCAACTTGTCACTATCAAAAAATAGTTCTAGATCATTTGCATTAAATAGTTCAACAATAACCAACTTATGAATAAGTTTTTTTGAAAGCTTCGTAACACTTTTCAAATCATTCAAATCAAAAGAAGAACTAAAATGTGATTTTAAAAAAATCACGCTATTTTGATATTCTTTAACTAGATTAATAAAAAAAATTTCCTTTTCGACAGGAGAAGCGAAAAAACATGTATAAAATTTATTTTTCAAATTAGGAAAATTTAATAATGTTTTTAATTTCATAGCATAATAGTAATATAAAAAAATGATATTATCAATCATTAAGGGCATTCTACAAAAAAACA
>JAZHDC010000193.1:0-9658 GCA_036541305.1 Candidatus Absconditabacteria bacterium | reverse complement strand
TTGTAGCCTTGTTTCACGACATACACAAAAGCTATACACCTGTTCAATATATTTCTTGATTGAAATGAATTCGTGGAAAAAATTTAACTTCTCATCAATTTGATAGTTCTACTTTTATAGCCAAACAAAGAAAAGATAAAGAATCCCCTTTATACAAAGCAACTCTAAAGTTTTTCAAAAAAAGAAATTTAGACCAATCTAAAGTTGATGATTTTCTAACTATTATTGAAAAAGTAATTAATTGACATGCAGTAAATACTGAGTACATTCAAATAGATACAATAAAGGGAATTTCAAACATTATAAACTATATAGATTCAAATTTCAAAGTGAAAGAATGATCTAATCAATCCTTTATAAAACTAAAACTTTTATGAATATTAAATGAATCCTATATAAAAAATACTTTAGAAGCAAAAACTATTGAAAATCTTTATAACAAAATACACTCTAAGATTTCATTAGATATTATATTAGAAGAAATAAAAAAATTACTAATATGAAAATTTTTAGAAACAAATCTATGAAAAATTATTCCTTTAGAAAGTATTAATCTAAATGAAATACTATTTTTAATTGATGAATTACCAAAGGTTACAAAGCTTGTTGAAATTAATTCACTAATAGAGAATAATGCTTTTAATAAAGATAATATCGAAATACTTGTTCAAGAAAAAGTTTCAATAATTGAAAATTTGAGACATTTAATGAATAAGTATTTGCACAGCAGTTTAGATGATGAAAAAGAAGAAACTATGAGATTTATATTTAATATTAATGATATTAAGTGATATCTCAATCCTAGCTCTTATTGATTTATAAAATTAATTGGATTAAATAATATTGATTCTTTGATTTCAAGCCCATTAAATAGCAGCTTAGCGGTACTTGCTGAACTAAAAAACCAAATCAAAAATTGAAAAATAAGTGAAGAAGAAATAAAAATGTACAATCAAATGTACGATACTTGAATTCAAAACCTGATAGAATTTATTTCAATCTATAAAACTACACTTTGAACATCTACAATAAACAATAATTATACTTGAGTAAGCATTCAATGAAAAACATATCTAGAATACCTTAACAAGGTAATTGAAAACTATTCAAATTACTCTCAAGATGAACAACTTTCATACAAATTATTCTTTGTTGAATTATTTTCAAAAATGTGCATAAATTTGTGACTTCAAGATATTTATCCAAAATCATTTAATAATTTCTACTATACAAATATTTGTGATGATATCAATAATGATAACATTTTTTGCTGTAATAACATATGACAAATATTCATAAACTCTAAAATCATAAAAAAATATCTAAAAATAAATATTGAAAACTGAGATCTTTTGATTGAAAATATTCCATTTAAAAGTTTTTTATCCAATGAAGTTGTTGATATTGATTTAGAGTTTGTACAAAAAGATTTTGCAATAAAAGCAATAAACAAATACTCAATAATATTAGAAAAAATTAAAAAAGCAAAAATCGGAGAATGCTTTATCAGACTTTTACAAGCTTTTTGAATAAATGAAATTAAAACAAATAAACAATGAACTTTTGATAGAAATAAAATTAAATCTATATTAGATAAAACTATAAATTTAGACGAACAAACATCTATTGAAATCGAACAACAACTAAAAAAACTAATAGATCCAGAATTTTGTTTTGATTATAATGTAATAAAAAGAATAGATCTTAAATATATGCCATATTATTGAAAAGATTTACTAATATTTGAAAAAAATTAAACTCTTCTTAATAAATTTATCAAATCTATATAATTATTTTTATATTCTTTTTTTGTAAAATTAATTTTTTCAAGGTAATTAGTTGCTTGATTACATAGATCATTCATCATATACAAACAATGGTTTACTGCCTGTGTCCCATCTATCATCTTTTGTACTATTTTGATGTCTTTAGGTGTCATTTTTTTTCACATATATTGATTTAGTATTTTTATTTGCTCTTTGGTTCAATTAGAATAAATATAATCAGTAATATAGGTATGCTGTCAATCTTGTATGTCAGAAAATTGAGTTTTATCAGATGACTTTTTTACAATATCTGATAGATCATCTCTAATCTGGAATGCTAATCACATATTTTCTCAAACTTTCTCCAATAAGTTCATATTACTATTATTTCATGCCATAATAGCTCATATTTGCAATGGCTTGATAAATGTATAACTTGCTGTTTTTAGATAATTTTTCAATCTTATTGATTCTTTGTCTACTTTCTTCAGTCACATAATGTTAACATCTATCATTTGTCATAGTATAACCTCATCTATCATCTTGAAAAAGTATTGCCTTGACTTCAATAAATTACTCTCATCAAAAGAATATTTTTTATTAATTACTTCCAAAGATCGATTGTACAACAAATCACCTACTAGTATTGCTTGAGAATTGCTTAGATGGATTTTGTCATTATGTTTTATTAGTTTTTTGAATTTTTCATTAGCAGTAAGAATTCAATGTCTTTTAGTTCACTTATCGATTACATCATCATGAATTAAAGCGAAATTATGAAAAAGCTCAAATCCACTGGAAAACTCTAGAATATCATTATTAGTTCAACCAAAGCTCTTGTATGATAAAAAAACTAAATAAGGCCTTATACGTTTACCTCCACTTAATACAATATCATACAAATACTCTATCATTAGTTTTATGTTATCATCACTACTATAAGAGTTCAACTCTTTAATTTTTCAGTATAAATATAAACTTAATGATTTGTCTAATTGTTTTTTAAAATGTCAAATATCCATAATTATAAATTGATATAAAAAAAAAGATTACTTATTAATGTCTTCTAATTTACTCTTCCAATCAACCAATGATAGTCTTTTTATATCTCCATGTAATATATTTCAAGTTAATAATTTATACAACAAATATGGAACTCAACACTGACTACAATTAGTGTTTCATCAAAAAGTACAAGACCCTTTTTCCTCCCAAAGCTTTATACAATATTCAAATTCACCAATTAGTTTCTTATCCATAAACTTGTTTTAATAATAAATAGTTTATTATTATATAAATTATTCTAGAAATCAATATTATAATATTTTTTTGTATTCCACATAATCTTGTAATTGTGTAAGAATTTTATACCTTCTTGAGAAATCAGGCAATATATCGCTTTCTTCTTGAACAATATTATCATCTTGTGTTAATATTTTATTGTCAGGTTGTTTTTCTTTATCATAATAATCTCTAAAAAATGGATTTCTAATAATTGAATATGCCAATATATAAGTAGATTTTTTTCATAATCTTGAATAACATAAAAGTCATCTCTAAATAAGCATTGCTCAGCTACCTGCTTTGTAACAATATATATATGATTTGGTTTTTTCAATGGAAAAAAATTGATAACCATTTCCAGCTCATCATTAATTATGTTTGATTCTAAAATCATAATCCTGTTTGATCTTGGTATTAGTATTTTATAATTTTCTTTGTTAGAAAAAATTATATCTATACCTATCAAATTACATATAGTTTTCATCTGTATGAATATAATTTATTAAATTATAAAATTGAATTTATTATAACAAATTATAAATTATAACTGTTTATATTAATATTTGTGACAATTATTTGATTTTGAAATCTGATTTCATTTGTTGTTTTCTATAACTGTTTGAAAATCTATGTGCTTCATCTCTTAGATTTACTAATAACTTATCCACATTATCATAATTTAATTCTTTGCTATTTATTTCAAATCAATTTTCAAAATAATACAAAGACTCAACTTTTCATTGAATTTTTCAACTTCTTTTTCTAGCTTTTCATTTTCACAATGAAACAAACTCTACTTTTTCATAAATTTTACGAAATTTTTCATTATTTTCATATAGATCTTTTACTACTCAAAGTTGTCATTTTCATCAATCTAAAATCATAATATTGGGAAACTCATTTTCATCTAAATCATTATTTTTATTTAGTTGAAATCTTCTTATTAATAGTTCTTTTAGTGCTAGATAATCATCATTTTTATAGATTTTTTCTTCCATCTGTATTTTATACTTTCTATACAATTTCCCATACAATACTCAACCTAACAAGACACTAAGTCATCATGAAACCCGAGATCAAGATAGATGAGATATATCAATACATTCTACTCTATAAGGATAGTTCTTGAAATTGTACTTACTTTTCATAAAATTCAACAATTCACTTACCAAGTTTTGAGACTCAAAGTTAGTTGATATAATATATGATTCCAAGGAATTTTCTAGCATTAGATTAATATTTGATTTGTATTCTTTGCTTAACTTTCAAATTTCTTTAGAGTAACCAAAAATACCATCACTTGAATCTTGAAAATTAATTTTCTCATATTCATCTTGTATAATTATTTTAAGATTATCCAAAGTAATATCGTCAATATGATATTTAAAACGTATTATGTCTACAATTTTTCACTTATGAAAATTCATTATTACAAAAGCATAATAGTTTCAAATTGTTTTGATTACAAGTGAAACTCAATCAACAAATTTATCTATTTCTATAGACTGTCTTCATGTAAGTTTTTCAATATTAATGTATATATCTCTAAGCTTAGCAGCCCACTCGAAGTGTTCCTTGTTTACTAAGTCGTTTATTTGAGATATAATTTCCTCCTGTATAATTTTTACATCTCATCTAAAAAATAATATTAATAGCTCAATAATCTTTTTGTATTCAAAATTTGCTTTATTACAATCTAAAAGAAAATTTTTGGGGATTTGTTTACTTTTGGCTGCACATACACACCATCATTTGCATATTCAAAAATCGTAGCGACTACATGGTTTTCATCTTTTAAATTCATTTGATTTACACTGTCTGAATTTCAAAACACTACCTAAAAATTGCAATAATTTTATTAAATCTCTTTTATTTGTTTTAGGTCATATGTAATATGCTCAATCATTATTTTTGTATCTTGTAAAGATCACTTGAGGATAATCTTCATTAGTAATTTTGATGTATGTATAAGAATTATCTCATTTCAAAAGAGAATTGTATGGGGGCTTATATTGCTTTATCATATTATTCTCAAGTAAAAGGGACTCTTCTTCAGTGTTTACAAATATAAATTCTAGCTTATCAGCCTTTTGTAGCATATCTTGTTTCCATACAGATCATACTGAAAAGTATTGAGAAATTCTTTTTCTCAAATCTTTTGCTTTTCATATATATAAAATTTGATTTTTAATAGTCTTAAAAATATATATTCAAGGATTATTCGGTACTGTATTTAAATCTAATTTCATAATTTATATAATAATATATATTCTTATTGTAATTTTAATAAATTATATCAAGAATTATAATATATTAATCAATCTTTATTTCAACACATTATTTCTCAATCAACAATTCATAAATTTTTACAAATTGAATAGTTCTTGTTACAAGCATATAAACTTGAAGATGTTTGAACAAAATAAATCTTTCTAAAATAAAAAGAGTTTTTTAATTGTTCTGAGAAAACTCTTCATCAGACTTTATAATCTTCAAAAGGTAGAATACTATAGTTTTTGCATCATTCTTCCAGACTATATCAAATATATGATGTTCATGAAATTTCTACGAAAACATCTTCATAGGATTCATCATTTTTCATGCATCTATTATATTTTTCTGATTTATATTCAATATCATAACATCATTGGTGAAGATTATACAACTTCAAAATCTGATCATCTGAATTGTATAAATTTCATCAAAAGGAAATTGTAGATTTCTCTTTCCAAAAAGTCATTTCTACATAAACGTTTTGTTGAAGAAATCATACATTATTATTATATCTAAATCCAAATACAATAAAAAAAATAATAAACAAAGATCCAATAAAAAACAATGTAAGCTTTGTAAACATTCTCACATATACAAAAAACATGTGATTAGCTTACTTTTAAAATTTTAATTTTTTGTCTTCATCTTGGAGCTCTTACACTTACTTCGTCTCATTCTTTTTTTCCTTTAATAGCTAATCATAGCGGTGAATCAAAAGATATTGTATTATCTGTAAGAATATCAACCTCTCAAGTTCAAACAATAGTATATTCATAAGTTTGTTTTTTCTCGTCTTCTAGTATAACTTTAGCTCAATGTCTTACTACTTCTGAATCTGGTAGTTCTGCAATAATTTCAACATTATCAAGCATCATTTTGATTTGATTGATTCTTGACTCTACCAAATCCTTTTCTTGAATTGCAGACTCATACTCAGCATTTTCCGATATATCTCACTGTCATACAGCTTCTTTCAATCTTTCCAAAACACTTGGCAAAGTATCTTTAATCAATTGACTTAGTTCATTCTTCAACTTATCATGTCACTCTTGTGTGAGATAATTTTTTTCAACCATAATTATTTATCTTATATTAATTAAAATCTTATAGAAATAATTAAACATTATTTACTATCTGATAATTCCAACTTCAATCTATCAAATGCATGATTCACCAAGTCTTCGATAGATTTGAATGGGATATCGTTTTGATAAGGAATCATTTTCCCATCTACATCGAATCTAAATGATCAAGCATATTTATCTTGCTTATCTTTTTTCACTACTATACTAATTTTTATTTCTGCATCTTCTTTTTTGAATACTTTTTTGAAGTACCCATCCATCTTTCAGCTAATATTGAATTCTACTAAGGATTTCAAATCTTGTATCAAAACATCTGTCATTCAGTCAAACTTGTAATTAATCTTGATTTTATCAAATTTTTCCATAATTTTTTGTTTAGTGCTAAATAGATTTTCGCACTATTACTATAATGATATATTCTGAAAAATCAACCAATATTAAATACAAAAAACTATAGAACAGTTTGAACTATTCTACAAAAATATAGAATTATATAAAGATTTATTAATAAGAATTATCAATAAACTGATAAAGTATATAATAAAAAACCAACAAATATCAAGTTAAAATCAAAAAAATCTTGTAATCTTAGCAAAATTATGTAATATTCAATTACTTTATAATACTTATTAAATATGAAAATGAATCTAAAACAAGAATTAGAGGAGAGAGGGTTTTTATATCAATTTTCAGACGAAAAACTTTTTGAAGTGTTTGAAAAATGAAATGAAGCATTGTATTGTTGAACCGACCCTACTGCTGACTCTCTTCATATATGACATCTAATTCCTGTAATGGCTGCAGTAAATTTTATGAAAAAATGAAACAAATTCTACTTCCTAGTATGAGGTGCAACTTGAATGATTTGAGATCCTAGCTGAAAAGATAGTGAAAGATCCTTTTTAAATGAAGAAAGCTTAAATAATAATCAAAAAGCAATTTACAATCAACTATCAAACCTTTTCAAAAATCTAGAAAAAGCAAGTTGAATCAAATTCGAGTTTGAAGTAATAAATAATATTGATTTTTATAAGAATATGAGTGTTTTGGAATTCCTAAGAGATTGTTGAAAATACATTACAGTAAATTCTATGATGAACAAAGAAACTGTAAAAAAAAGAATAGAAGATCCTGACAAGTCAATTTCTTATACTGAATTTAGTTATATGCTTTTACAAGGATTTGACTTTTACAAACTATATGAAGAAAAAAATATTAAACTACAAATATGATGATCTGATCAATGGTGAAATCTAGTTACTTGAGTAGAAATTATTAGGAAAAAAATAGACAAACAAGGATTTGTAATGACGCTCCCTTTAGTTACAGATGCAAATGGAAAAAAGTTTGGTAAGTCAGAATGAAATGCTATTTGGATTGATAAAAATAAATCTACACCATATTTTATATATCAGTATTTTATGAATACTGCAGATGAAGATGTTGAAAAATATTTAAAACTATTAACATTAATGAGCTTTGAACAAATTAATGAAATAGTAGACAAACACAATGAAAAACCTGAATTAAGAAATTGACAAAAAGCTCTTGCTTTCAATATTATACAAACAATTCATTGACAAGAAGACGCTCTACAAGCTGAGAAAATATCAGAAATTTTATTTTGAAATTCAGACAAGCTTGAACTATTAAAATCTATGAATGACAATGAAATTAGTGCATTAGAAAAAGAAACTTGATGAACTATTTTCAATCCAGAATTACTAGAAACACTTGTAAGTAGCTGATTATTTAGCTCAAAATGAGAAGCAAGGAAAATGGTACAATCATGATGAGTATACCTAAATGAAGAAAAAGTCACAGATCCTAATTATGTCCTATGAGATAAAGATTTGATAAATTGAAAATATGCTTTGATAAGAAAATGAAAGAAATCTTATAAATTAATTAGAAAAATCTAGAATTTTATAATAAAAGGTATTATTATCAATACTGATGTAATAATTAAGATTGATTTGAGATCATAAACAAAGTAAGGAAATATCATCATTACTACTCCACAAATCATAGGAACAAATGTATTCTGTAATTTTCCATAACGAAAATATGCAAATCATATTATAGAAATAAATGCTCACAGTAAAAATCAATTTGCAGTAAAATTTGAAGTTCAAATATCTAAATCTCAATTTGTTAATTCATTGATTTCACTGGAATAACTACTACCTGTAATTAACTCAACATCAGAAATATTTATACTTGCAAGTTTAATTAGTAAATTATTTATCATATATTCAATATATACTAAAACCAAAATTATTTAGATTTATTTTTTAGATTATCACGTATTTCTCTCAACAGTAAAATATCCTCAGGAGTTGTTGGAACTTTTTCTTCTTGTACCTTTTTGAATCTATTCATTTGTTTTATAAGTATAAATAGTGCAAAAGAAATTATTACAAAATCTACTATAGTATTTATAAACAAACCATACTTGATCTCAATTGCTGGTGATTCTAGAGTTGCTTTTTGAATAACCAAACTAAAACTAGAAAAATCTACTCATCAAAGTAGCAGTCCTATTGGTGGCATAATCACATCTGACACAAAAGAACTTACTATCTTACTAAATGCTCATCCAATAATAATACCAACTGCAATGTCAATTACATTACCTTTCATAGCGAACTTCTTAAACTCTTGTAACATATTAATTTATTAAAGATATAAATACTAGTGTATAAATATATTAATCATTCATTCAAGAATTAATTTTTATAGCAACTAAACCAAATTGAAGAGTATCTTCATTTATCATCATCCATTTCTTTATAGGCTCAAATTTGTACTTTGGTGAATCAACTTGGGCAGTTACAAATACTTGATCACTGTTGATACATTGGCGATAATACTAAACTATTACTTCATCAAAGTTGAGTTATTGTTCAATCTGAACGACAAAGTCAATATAATCATCATTTTTCATGATTTGATGTTCACAATTTGGAATTCACAGCATTCACCCAATCACTTGTTACTATGTCTCATTTTGTAGCAGTTTGGGTTAAGTTCTTGATAAGAGTTCATGCTCAATAGACAAATCAAAGTGCTACTACAAATGATCATATCCACATAAATGTCATTTTTATAAACTTTTTCATAATAATATATTAGAATTTAAATTTGAATAAATCATATATATTATTTACATAAATTCAAGTTTTAAATATGTTTCTTTAATTATAATTCAAAAACCGACACTAATAATTATAATAAAATTGCCGCTTT
>JAZHDC010000192.1:0-9730 GCA_036541305.1 Candidatus Absconditabacteria bacterium | reverse complement strand
TTTTTTGGTTGTAGCTTTTTTTAGATATTCTGAGTTAACATTGATTCCTTTTGTTTCTAAAATTATTAGAACATATTTTTTAGACGAAACAAAAAAATATCAAGTAAATTACTCAAAGCTTGATAAAAGTGAGGTTGCTATCAAAATACTTAAATCTTGAGAAAAAAAACAAATTGTTGAAGCTAAAGAGAAAAATTTTGATGAAGAAAGACTAAAACAGTTTGATCAATTTTTAGATTAATTTATCAATTAATAAAAATTTATGAATATATGAAATATTAATATTAGTACTTTTGGAGTTTATTTATCTTGAATATTAATATTATTTTTTATATTATTATTTTTTATAAAAAAATATTATTCACCAAATTATTTTGTGCCATTTAAAGTTATTAATAAAAAATATTATATATTTGAAAAAATATTAATAGTTTTAATTATGATTTTATTGATTTTGATTCCTTTGGATTTGAACTATAGAGCAGAAAAAAAATTATCAAGCTTGAAAACTCTTAATATTCAAATTCTTTTTGATGTTTCTCTTTCTATGACAGCTGATGACATATCTCCATCAAGGTTTGTTTGAGCAAAAGAGTCAGTTACTTCTTTAGTTAAAGATCTTGATGGATATAATATATCAATGATTACATTTTCTTGAATTCCATTTGTTCGAATGCCATTTAGTAATGAAAATGAAGTAATAGTACCAAAATTGTGAAAAATGTTACATTCGGATTTTCCACCAGCAGATAATTTTGTATGAACTGCAATTTGAGACGCAATTTTGTTGTGAATGGATAATCTCCTTCAAAACTCACAAGATGAAAAATTCCCTTGAGTAATAATTTTACTTACAGATGGAGATTCTAATAAAGGAAGTAGGCCAGAGCAAGTTTCTAAAATATCTAAGAATAAGAACATTCCTATTTATACATTGTGAATTGGACAGTCAGATTATTTAGTTTGAAAAGATTACTTTGATAACGAAGTAAATACAACAATCAATATTCCATTGTTAGAAACAATATCCAAGAATAGTTGATGAAAATTTTATAGAGTATTGACACAACAAGATTTTAATAATATATTCAAAGAAATTGAACAAATTATAAAATCTAAAGAACTGCCTAATGTTTACTATGAGTACAAATCTTTAAACATTTATTTTTCACAATTATTAATATTATTGCTGATAATATCCATTACTATAAAATGATATTTGCTGGTGAATTTATATGATACAAAAAATAAAAAATGATAGTAATATTTGGTAAATGAAGAGTTTGAAATTCAGTGCTAAGTTTGTGTAATTATTTGAAAATAGAAGCTATTTTGATGGATGATGGGGATTATGATGAGAAAGTCTTAATAAAAGCGGACACAATAATCGTGTCGCCCTGAATCCCTCCTTTTCATAAGTTATATAATGAATTCAAAACTAAAATTCAATGAGAGTTAGATTTTGTCTACTCCATAATGAATGATGATTTAAAGAATAATTTAAACATTGTTGCTGTAACTTGAACTGACTGAAAATCTACAGTGTGTTGGATGGTTTACAGTTTGTTGAGATTGGTGAATGATCATTATAATTTGTGATGAAAGGTTTGGCTTTGATGAAATTTTGATGCTCCATTTAGTGAGATATGTGAATCGATTTTGGCAAATAATTTGAATAATGAAAAGCATTATATTGCAATGGAGATTTCTTCATTTATGTGATTTAATATAAAGAATATACAATTTGATTATTCTATTTGGACTAATTTTCAAACAGATCACTTGAATTGGCACAATGATATGCAAGATTATTTTTTTTCTAAATCAAAAGTGATTGAAAATACCAAATATCATTCTTATACTAATTTTGAAATTATAGAAAAATTAAATGATATTTCAAAAGTTTCTCCATATGAAAAAGTAGATTTAATTTGAACTAAGTTTCATTGAGAACACAATAGTTTTAATTTGTGAGCAAGTTTACTTGTGGTAAAATGAATTTTAATTCAAAATTGAATTGATATTTCTCTTTCCAAGCTATTAGAACTCTCCAAAATGATAACTCCATTAGAGCACAGAATTCAGTTAGTAAAAGAAATTCAATGAGTAAAAATATATGATGATTGAAAATCAACTTCTGCTAATTCTTTGAATGCTGCATTGAATAGTTTTGAAGACAAAGTTATATTGATAGCTTGATGATCAGATAAAGGAGATAAATTTAACCATCTTTCAAGCAGTTTTGTTAACAAAGTAGCCTGAGCTGTGCTAATATGACAAACAGCCCAAGCTTTCAAAGATATATTTGATGAATTAGATATTGAAAGTACTATAGAATTAAGTATGGAATCTGCAGTCAAAAAAGCCTTCAGCTTGGCAAAAAGTCGCAAAATCAAAACAATACTTTTTAGTCCTTGATGTGCAAGTTTTGGAATGTTTAAAAATCGGTTAGACAGAGTTCAAAAATTCTTGCATGAAGTAGAACAGCTTTAATTATTTTTTTTGTAAAGAAATATTCTTTCTTTTCATTTGTCGTTTAGAAGCATTTGGAACGGTTTCCTTTTCTCGAAGGGAAATGTATTCGCAATAATTACTGCATTATCTCACATATTTTCAAAAATCCAATCTTCATACATCGCCATATGCTTTGGAAATAGGTAAATATAGATATAATCAAATTCTTTGAGATTTGCTTTTAGGAAATTATTGTATTTTATTTCAATATTATTGATTTTTTTATATTTATTGATGATTTTTCACCACAAAACTGCTATATGATTTAAATCATATCAAATTCATTTATTTAGGCCTTGAGATCAAACCAGCAGTCTAAGTACTTTTCAGTCACCACATCAGAGATCAATTAGCTTCGTTCATGGCTTCATCTTTAGATGATTTTTCAATATATTGATTTCTCATTTCATAGTTCATACGTAAGGTACTCACTTTGCCCTTACTGTTCACATAAATAGTCAAACATTCACGTAGAATGTTACTATAAAAAGTATTGTGATAACAAGAAAAGAAATCCATAATCCTATGTAACTAATTAGTTCTATTAACATATATTCAATTG
Source organism: Candidatus Absconditabacteria bacterium (assembly GCA_036541305.1). Taxonomy (GTDB): domain Bacteria; phylum Patescibacteriota; class Gracilibacteria; order Absconditabacterales; family Absconditicoccaceae; genus JAZHDC01. The sequence goes on along the minus strand of JAZHDC010000192.1, from coordinate 6,654 downwards.
TATATAAATATGCAATCTTGACAATAAGCCCAATTCTGTATTACAGGAATTTCTCTAGCTCAGCATTTAGCTGAGATCATGCGCTGCCTTGAATCTATATTTCTATATATCAAGTAAGCTTGCATCCACTAGGGTTTACCCCTTACTTTATAATCTATAAAGTTAAGTAGACATATACTCAACTTAGTGAGTAACTGTCACGTTGCACCTTTCCCCAAACATTGCTGAAGGGTAGTTTTCGTCTCTGTGGCACTTTCCTTTGCCCGATTTTTATGTCGGCGGTCCAAAGATCGTTAATCTTTAGTGATTTTTGGATGTTAGGACTTTCCTCCCCAAAATATATGAGGTACCTGCTATCAAGATTGCATTTTACTATAATATATAAGATTATTTGATTTTCAAGTTGAAAATCATTAAAAAATAATTAATAATGTAGGATGTAAATATTTTATTACAATTTAAAAAACCAACTATGTATATTGTACTATTATTATTGATGATTTGATCTTGACTGTTGTTCACTTGATCAGTTTTGCTAATGAGTCCTAAGTGATGATTATGATTTTGATTATGATGAGTTAGTAGTTCAAATGAATATGGAAGTAAAAAATCTGTTGAATATACTCTAAAAAAAGTAGCGAAAATTTCACTTATAGTATTTATTGTAAGTGTTTTTGCTTTACCTTATGTTAATAACTAATGAAAATCTCTTGAAAGCAATTATTAAAGTATTTCTATTTTAGTCTTTTGATTATGTGGATTTTGCTGACTTTGCATATATTGTATTTGTATACAGTGCATAGTTCTAGTAAAAAACCAGTAAAATGAGGGACTTTGTTAGAAGCGACATTTGATAAGGCTAGTTATATTCCTTATATCACTACTAGTAATAGTGATAATTTTTACAAGTCTTTTTTATTCAATTCTTGTTTGCAGCCTTATGTAGACTGAACGAAAATTGAATATAAAGATGATTTGTGCATTGTTTCTACAAAAGACAACAAAACTTACACAATCACAATCAATTCTTGACAGAGTTGGTCAGATGAAGCTTTGATAACTATTGATGATGTTTACTTTACATATAATACAATAATAAAGGAAAATGTTTGGCAATTGCCAGTATTAGAGAAGTTTAAAAATTTAAGTATTGAATTTACTTGAGATTCAATATTAGTTACTTTTCCTTTGCCATCAATTGACAATAAAATATTTTTTACAAATTACATACTTCCAAAGCACATAGTTGATGGACTTAGTTTGGATGATTATTTGGAAAGATATTCTTCTAAACCTGTAAAAACGTGATGTGCAAATATAAAGTCTGAAAGTGTAACTTCAGATTGATTTGTATTTGATATGTCAGATTGTGATAACACTTTTGTTAAGTACTATCAAGTAAAAAGTTTTCCTAATAAAGCAGTTTTTGAAGACTATGTAAAAACAAATAAGACAATTGATATTTTTATTGATAGTTTAGCACTTAGCTGATATAACCAAAATAAAGTTATTTTGAATAAGTTTGTATGAATATTCTACAATACTACCAAATCAAATGTTGATCAAGAAACAAGAAGAGCATTTTCTAACTATTTTAATTCAAGTATAATGACTTGAAATTATAATGAATATATTATAGAAGATAAGTTTTTGTTTGATGCAGATATAAAATCAGATATGTTACACAAAAGATTAGATCAAGTTGCATCTTGAATAAAGTCAACAGTTTTGGTAGATATTGAAATACCTGACTTCCCAAGTAAGGTAGACCTAAATGTAATTGATGAAAAACAAGTTGAATATTATTTATGAGAAATAAAAGAGAGATTTTCTTTTGCTTGAACTCTTAAGTGATGATTTGATTCTATTAGTATTTCTCATAATTGAAGATGAGAATACAAACTACAAAGTTATACATCTTGATCAAATAGTTTTTTTTACAATCTTTCTCCAGTATTCAATAATATAGTAAAGTGAAAAAATACTTATGAAGTAAAATGATACACAGATTGAAAATGAGAAACCCTAATAAATGTAATAGTTTATTATATGGAAAAGCCAAAGCAAGAGATAAAAAATGAAAATACTATTCTAAAATATACAGTTGTTTATTTTGAAGATGAAGTAAGTAATTTTATAGTGAACAACCTTAAGAATAGTTTAGAAATAGATTGATTAAACAAATATTTTGATTTTATTTGATTTTTGTCTGCTGATGATTTTAGAACTAGATTATCTAATCAAGATTATGATATAGTTATAAGATGAGTAGACATGTGACTAAAAAGAGATATCTCTGCATTATTTCAAATAAATGATAATCCAGAAGTAAATCCTTCATTATATAAAAATATTGACTTAGCATCACTTATAAATCAGTATTTTATAACTGAAGATAGTTTGAAGAAAAAAATCAAATGAGAAATAGATGTTATTTACCAAAAGGAAATACCATTTATTATTCTTTGAAAAACTTATTGAATATTGAATGTGAGAGATTGATTAGACTTTGCTTATCCAGAGAGGTTATATGATTATTGGTTTAGAAAAGATTATTGATGAAATATTCAACTTTCTTATAAACCATATATTGAAAAAGAGAAACTATTAAACTATAATAATTTCATAACTTTTATAAAAAATTGACTTAAGTTTGATTTAGATATAACAAATAATAACTAATAAATGATAGATATAACAAATATATTGTTTTTGGTAGTCATTTTAGTCATTTCTATTGGTTTACACGAATATGCTCATGCATATGTAGCATATAGACTTTGAGATTATACGCCAAAATGACAGAACAGATTAACAGTTAATCCTTTTGCTCATATAGATTTGCTTTGATTTTTGATGTTATTCGTAATTTGATTTTGACGGGGAAAAGCTGTACAAGTAAATCCTATGAGCTTCAAAGATCCTGCAAAATGATTATTATTGACTTCAATTGCTTGACCAATTACAAATATTATTTTATGAATTCTCTGAACTATAATATTGATGCTTTATATTTATATAGTATCTCCAATGTATTTAGAATATTGATATTTACAATTTGATATTATATCAAAATTTTGGATGTATTTTGCTTCAATAAATTATTGATTAGCAGTTTTCAATATGATGCCAATACCACCATTAGACTGATTCACTGTTTTGAATTATTTTAATCCAAGATTGTGAGCATTTATTTATGCAAATAAATTTGTTATTGCTTTACTATTCTTCTCCATATTGATATTCCAGAAAACAATAATTATATGATTTATTCAGTGAGTTAGTGGCTTTATGTTTAGTGTTATATATTATTTATTGTCTTTCTTGTTTATTTAATATTGAAATTAGAGAAATTATAATTAATATTTAAAAGTTGTTTTTATTTTAATGATAATATATTATGGATTATAAGCTGACAAAGTGACAAAATAGTAACTATGAAGTTGAACTAACAGTTATGAATGAAGAATTTGCTTCATATAAAGACGTTGTTTTGAAAAATTTTCAAAAGGACATGAAAGTAGATGGATTTAGGCCATGAAAAGTTCCATTAGATATGGTAGAAAAAAGTGTTAAACCTGAATATTTAAATGTTGGAATCTACGAAGAAGCTATTCATAACTGAATAGATAAGATTCTTCAAGAGAATGCAGATTTAAAATTAATATGACAAATCTATGATTTGAATCATTCTTCAAAAGAAGACAAAGCAGTAATCACATTTAAAATTGATGAATATCCAGAAGTAGCAGTACTAAATGATAATTGGAAGTCACTTTCAATGAGTAAAATTGATGATACAGCTTCTGAGGAAGAAATCGAAAAAACATTGAATAATTTGAGGAAACAATATGCTACTTATGAAGACACTGATTGTGTAGATAACAATTGTGTATTCAAGATTAAAATGGAATATAAGGACTGAGAGTGAAATATAATTGATTCTGGAAAAATTATGCTTTGAGAGGAAGAATTACAGGAGCATAAAGACCTTACAACAATGTTTTTTGGTAAAAAGGTATGAGACAAACTAGAACAAACTTATGATTCAAAGAGTTTACCTTTGGTTTTACAATCTCTTAAAAAAGAGCTGAATCCATCAAAAGTAGAATTTGAAATACTTGAAATAAAGCAAGTTATGCTACCAGATATGAATGAAGAAAATATAAAAAAGTTATTTAACAATGAAAATGTTGAAAACTTAGAACAATTGAAAGAAAGAATAGCTGAACTAATAGTTTCTCAAAAAAGAGAATCTTTGATTATGCAATGAATCGATGAACTTTTAGAGTCTGCTAAGACAAGTTTACAAGTTTCAGTTCCAATGACAATCGTAAAAGATGAAATAGATTCTAGAATCAAAAGTCTTCAAGAAAGATTTTGAGGAGAAGCTGCTTTTAATGAATATTTGAATAAGGCATGAGAAGAAAGCAAGAATCAAATGATACAAGAATTGTCTTCAGCAGCAAAAATAAGTCTTGAAAAATTCTTTATATTTAGAAAGTATATTGAATTGCTTTGACTTGAAAAAGAAATAGATTGGAATGTACCAATGAATGCAGAATTAAAAGTTTATGAAAAAATCGCAAAATAATATTTTATTAAATATACAATTACAAAAATGATGCCAAATTTTGGAGATATGAAAAAAATGTATGATTCATACAAAAAATTACAAGATGTTTTGAAAAATACAATTATTAGATCAAAGGAAGATTGACTAATCGTTGATATAACTGCTGAAAATAAGATAAAGTCAGTTACAATTGATGACGAAACTTTGTTAGCAGATAAAGAAAGATTAGAAAGAACTATAGTTGCTGCTCTTGTAAAATGACAAAATAAAGCACAAGAGATAGCTATGCAAAAGACAAAAGAAGTATTATGATTTGATCCTAATGATCTTGCTGGTATGATGGCTTGAGGTTGAATGCCAAAAATTCCTTGAATGTAATTAACAAATAAATATACAAAAGACTGAATTCCCTATGGTTTTCAGTTTTTTGTATATTAATCAATTATTTATTATTTAATTAAAATATTTATATAACTCAAAATTTGAGCAATGAATTAGCAGTTTTGAAATAGACACTATAGACTATGTTTTTATTAAAACTTGGTTTTGGGTCTCATATTTTTTTTGAAATTTAATAGTAGCAATTTTTCTTCCATGTCCATTTTTTCAATTGCATATCTCAATCATTCACGAGAGAGTGAATTATAATTTTCCTTAATAAAATTTATAACTAGTTTTTTCTCAACTACACTTAATTCTCTGAGTAGCCATCAGACTCATAATTGAGCAAATCTTTCAGAGTTTTTTATAACATTATTACAAATTTTAGTAATCTCATTTTTGTAAATTCATATTTTTGCATTTTTTATAAAACTAATACAACTTGCTCTTTGGACCCATGTATTTCTATGTGATGACTAATCACTTATTGTATTGGCATATTCTGAATTATTTCTTATCATATTTCACATGACTCTAGAAGAAAGTGTGTCACAATTTCACCAATTATAAATGTGTAAATCAATTATTAATTTTATTTCATTTAGAAAGATTTTATCTAGTTTTTTATGTTTCGATTCAAATATACAAATTCATATTTGTTTCATTTCAAAATGTTTTGATTTCAAAAACATGAATCATAGTGCATCCTGTTCATTATTTTCCAATGAAAATATAAGTTTTTTATAATCCTTGAAAATTGATTTTATTCAAGGTCATTTAACTCATATAAATTTGATAACATTTTTAAAATATTTTTCAAGATTCAATTTGTCTTGATTATTAGATTTTTTTATTAATTCATTTTCTATTCCCTATAGATATTCATCTTTATAAATCAGAAAATAATGCTTCTAAGTCAATGTCTCACATCTCATCAAAAATTTCTGTATTTTTTGAATTTTCTAATTCCTCAGTATTTTCTTTTGATATTTCCTCATTATTGTTTGATGAAAATAAAGATTCATTAAGTATTTGTGTTTTATATTCAAAATCATTATCTACTATTATTTCTTCATCAATATTTCCTTTAATTTCTTTACTAATATTTCTATCTACAATTTTATATTTTACTTTTTGTGAATAAGTAGATGAGTTTCAATATAAATAATCGTTAGATTTATATTGATTGTTGTAATTGTTGGATGTTGACGAATAGTAAGTACTGTCTAAACTTCTTTCATTGGTTATATTGGAGAATTCAATAGCATCTATTAATTTTTGTCAAATATATCATTCTTTTCCAAAATATTTACTATTTGTATCAGTAATTTTTACCTTTATCCATCATGATATTGGTGAATATTCTCAAATTACTTGTAACTCTTCATTTAACCTTACTACTGCAATTGGTTTTTTTTGTGAATCTAATCTTACAAAAGCACTATATACATTTACTTTTACTTTGTTCCAAGTTTTTCATTCATTGGAAAAGTATTTCAATTCTGGTGCTTTATCAATTAGATATTTTCAATTTACAAATCCAGTAGAACCATCTTTTAGTTGAATTTTTTTCCATCATTTTGCAGCATCTTGAATTACAGTAACTTCTTCTCATCTGTACAATACACTTTTTATTCAGGACTTCCAAAGTCATTCTCAAGACCTAACATTCAAAGAGTGGGTGTTTACATAATATG
>JAZHDC010000191.1:0-37713 GCA_036541305.1 Candidatus Absconditabacteria bacterium | reverse complement strand
TAAACTATTTAGAAAATCAAAAAATCATTTGAATTTTTAATATTTATTATTAAAATTTACTATATAATTTATAATATAAAATTCAAAAAATGGTAAAGTTTATAGAGTGATTGAAAAAATGATTAGGAATTTGAATAGGAATATTTGTATTCTTAATATTATGAATAATTCTAGTAAAGGGAGACCGAAGCGTCTCAGACCCACTAAAAGTGGAAGAGTGAACTACTGCTACTCTTACAACTGAAAAATGGAACCAAATGATAGATAAAATTAACAGTCTAGAAACTCAAATTGCTAATGTAAATCCTTCTTGATGAAGCTCATGAAGTTGGGCTTGGTCTTGAAGTCAAGCCATAACTGCTGGTGTTGAATATCTTGCAGAAAAAGATTTATTTATAAATTTTATGTGATCATGTTCAAATAATAGTTCTATTCAACAAACATACTGATATATAATAAATCCAGAAACTGATGAAAATATAGTAGCATGAAGATATCGATGTCAAAACTGATACAATCATACAAATAGTTATGCTTCTTTTATTGTACCAAAATGATGGAAGTACAAATTTAATTACACTATTTCAATCAATATTTGGGAGTTAAATTAATCTTTCTTTTCCTCTCAATCTCATTTTTCGTATTTGATATTTTTTGCATTTTTACAATCTGGATATCTATCACAAGCCAAAAATGGTCATCTTCTAGATCATTTTACATGCATAGTTCCTTCTCAGCATTTGTCACACTTTTCTCATCAATACTTTTCTTCTAAAGCTAGTATTTTTTCATTGGGAATAGATTTTATCCGTTTTACAGCAGGATATTCTGAAGAACACAAAAATGGTCAAAATCTTCAAATCCTAACAACTATTGTTCCTCATGCTTCACAAGGAAGTCACTCATATTTCGCTTTCAAAGGTGCTAAAATATCTTGTTGTTGTTGAGTATTTTCAGTATATTTACAGTCTGGGAAATTTCCGCAAGCTACAAATTTTCATTGTTTTGCATATTTATATATCAATTCTGATCAACATTCAGGACATTTTTTCCCAACAGGAACACTTATTTTGGATCAATTTTCAGCCTTACCAATGTCTTCACACAAATCTTCATAAAAGTGATCCATCATTTCTGTCCAATCTTCTTTTCATTCAGCAACATTATCTAACTGTTCTTCCATCTTTGCTGTGAACTTGTAGTCCATTAATTTTTCAAAATACTCTACCAAATAATCCACAACTACAAATGCAATATCAGTAGGATGAAGTTTTTTATCTTCTTGCTTTACTACATATCATCTTTGCTGAATAGTAGATATTACTGGAGCATATGTTGAAGGTCTTCAAATTCATTCTGCTTCCAATTTCTTCACTAAACTTGCTTCTGTATAACGTGCTGGTGGTTTACTAAATGTTTGGTTTAGATTGATTTCTTTGGATTTTACTATTTCTCATTCTTGAATAATTGGCAACTGTTGAGATTCATCTTCTTCCTGTTTGTTCTTGGTTGCGTAAACTTTCATAAAACCATCAAAAACAAGGACTTCTCACTTTGCAAGCCAACAAGATTCTAATCATTTTCCATCAACTACAATATCAAAATGATAAATTGTAGTATCAAAAATTGCATCACTCATTTGACTTGCTATAGTACGGTTCCAAATTAATTCATATAATTTTGCTTCAGTTCATGCTAATCACAAAGATTGTGGAGTCTTGAATATGTCAGTTGGTCTGATTGCCTCATGAGCTTCTTGGGCATTTTTTGACTTTGATTTGAAGTTTCTTACTTCACTATAATTTTCTCCATAATTTTTGATTATAAAATCTTTACAGGCTCAAATTGCCAAACCAGATAAGTTTACGCTATCTGTTCTCATATATGTAATAAATCATGCTTCGTATAGTTTTTGAGCGACACTCATCACTTCTTTTACTCACCGTCACAAACGAGATGAAGCGGCTTGTTGTAATGTAGAAGTAATAAATGGAGCTTGTGGTTTTTTTAAAGTTTTCTTCTTGTCTACATTGTACAATGTATAATCATAAGACTTTTTACTAATCCACTTTGCCCATCAGCTTTTTGCATCACTTTTTATTTCAAAATCTCACTTAGTCAATCACAATTTACTCAAGAACTTATTAACTTTATCTTCATTAGCAAGATTGATTTTCTTACCAGAAATTTTGTCTAATTCCACATAAAAATCTATATTATTAAAATTCAACAATGCTTTTACTTTCCATTTTTCTTCAGGTAGAAAGTTTTGTATTTCTCTTTCTCTTTCCACAATCAATTTTACTGCTACTGATTGTACACGACCTGCACTCAATCATTTGTTTATTTTTTTCCACAATACAGGTGATACCTTGAATCACACAAGTCTATCCAACACTCTTCTTCATTGTTGAGCATTTATCAAATTCATATCTAGTTTTCTAGGTGTTTTCAACGAATTCTCTACAGCAGATTTTGTAATTTCATGAAATGCAATTCTATTTGTTTCATTTAGATCTAAATTTAATTGAGTGGCAATATGCCATGCTATTGCTTCTCATTCTCTATCCTCATCAGTTGCCAGCCATACTTTTGAATAATCTTTTACTATTCTCTTCAATCACGAAACAACTTTTTTCTTGTCAGGAGAGACAACATAATTAGGTTTGAAATGATTCATAACATCTACTCAAAGTTCTTTTCATGGCAAATCAACTACATGTCACATACTAGCTTGAATATCAAAGTTAGATCACAAAAACTTTTTTATTGTCTTGGATTTTGCTGGTGATTCCACTATTACCAATTGTTTACCAGTGGATTTTCATCAACTAGTCTGTTTTTTTTCATTTGTAGTAGTTGACTTTTTAGTCGCTTTTGTAGTCTTAGTAACCATTTCTATATAATTTAGATAAATTCTAATAGATTATTAATGGAAAAAACTATAAATATTCAAATGCAAAAATCAACTGCAAATTTAAATTACTATTTTTAAATAGTTACTTTTAGTGAATAAATAAGGATTAATTGATTATCCATTCATCTATTATAAACTTCTCTCAATTCAACCAAAAAAAATCATCTTCAATACTTTCCAACTTTCACTCAATAACTCTTTTATCGTATATATTTTCAATTTTAATATTGTTTCAAATATTATTTTTCAATACTTCCAATTGCTTTCATATAAAATAAATAATTTTATCAGTATACTTTTGTCATTTCTGGGATTCTTTTCCAAAATAATCTGAAGACTTATTCAACAAATCTACAAATCATTTTTCATAATTAATCATAGTTAAATCTTTGAACTCTTGTGATACTTTCAAAAACATTTCCTGTACTTCATGATTCAATGGATTATTCATCTGGATTTGTGCATACAAGCTTGGATTCTGATTCATATACCTGGCAATTGTAGAAATCATAATTTTGTAAACTGGCGACACAAAATTCTGAGAAAACTCAATATCAAAATCAAGTCTTCTCATCGTCTCAGCCATTACGAAAAGACTAAAATGAGTTAATCACTGTACTACAGACATAAATTTATCATGTTCTTGTGGCGTTGTTTCTATAACTTTTGCTCAACAGGTTTTCAAAAAGTTTTTTATTTGTTTATATTCACAAACCTGCTTTACATCATTATTGGGAGTAAGGACTATGACTTGTCACACAATATTGGTTACATATGGTCCAAACATTGGGTGCATTGGAATTACTATTACTCAAGGTAATACTGACTCTTGCATAGCTATTGATGGAATAAGTTTTACAGATGTAACATCTATGAAAATTGCTCATTTTTTCAAATATTTACCAATGGATCTGATTATTTTATCAGTAATATTGATAGGCACACTAACAATTACTACATCAGCATCTACCACTGCACTTATATTATCTATAGTGAATTTTACTCACAAATCTTTTGCGACTTTTTTTCACTTTTCTATATTAGTTCATACCAACAACAATTCTATTTCATTAGTAAACTTGCTTAACAAATATTTTCAACACCACAGTCAAAATCAAGATGTTCAGCCAATTATTGTTACTTTTTTCATATTGTATTTTTGTTTGCATTAAAAAATAATAAATATAATAATTATTATTCTTAGAGTTACAAGAAAAGATTTATTGAAAAAATATCAGTAACTAAAATTAAATTATTCTAATATATCTGCAATTATGAAAGATGGTTCGAAATATTTATTTTTACAAATAATTTCTTTTCAAAGTTGACTTAGAAAATCATGTTTTCATAAATATTTTAAATTATTAGACATAACTTTGAGATTAGAAATCAAAGTTTCAAACTGAGGACTTATTGATCAATACAAAAAATCCAAATCTTTCAATATTTCTATTATATTGAATATTGATAAGTGAATTAGCAATAAATCCTCAATACTAACTCCAGTAAGATTTCCACTTGTAAACTGAGATAGAATTATCATTTCATTAGAAAAATCTTGTTGCAAAACAAATTTATAAGATTTATAAACATTATTTTTTCAATATCTTCAATAAGGTTCAAATATTCATTCTAAAGTTGATAGTATAGAGATACTAATAATATCTAATTCTAGCAAATGTTGATTTGACTTAATTTCTTTATGATTTGGAAAATTCATTATTAAATTATTTTATGATAAATCTATTTTTATATTAAAGTAAATAATTCATTTAATTCATGGTGAATTATTTCCATATTATCATTTCGTAATCAATCATACTTCATTCTTCTTACAAACAATTCAATAATGTACTTTCTAGATTCTATAAATCTAATATTATTTAATTTGTCTTGTATTCAATTTGTTTCACTTTGATTTATATGTGAATCAATTTGCCTTAATATATTTAGAATTCAACTTAAATCAGAATTTGCTTTGTTCGTAAGGATTGAAGAAATTTGAAATTCAACATAGTCGATTATTTCATATAGCGTCTCTTTTATTTCTCAAGAAGTATTTTCAATACTTAAGTCTAAATTTTTCATTTTAAATTATAGTGTTAAAAACTTTGTATAACAATTAATCAATTAAAGTCAATAATAATGTATCATTATTTAAAATAATAACTTTAATTATTATTATAATAAATAATGACTAAAAGATAAAAAACAAGGTAAGCAAGAAATTCAAAATCCTACATAATCAATGGATTAAAAGCAATTTTATGGACCCTTCCCCAAAAAATCAATTTTTTATTGACAATTATTAAAAAAAATATGTTGAAAATTTGTTGAAATAATATTTTAAATAGTTATATTGAAGACAATGATTTAATAAATAAATATATTAAAGTGGCTAGAAGAAAATCTAAAAAATCTAAAAAAAAAATCAGGACAATAAGCCTGAATAAATATCATATATCAATTATGCTTATAGCAACGAGTATACTATATTTTTTCACAAAGACTACTGCGCCAAATTCCCCTTTGTACAACATAATCGCTTTCCCTTTCAATTTGTTTTTTGGTGAAATGGGAACTAATATATTTTTTTGAATGGCAATTATATTATGAATACTAATTGTTGTAAAAGAAAGTGTTTTGGAAAAACATATTTTCAAAAAATCTGCTATTCTAATGCTATTTATATGCGCAATACTAAACTTTCAAATATTAGATGAATGACTTACATGAAATATTATTGATGAAAAATGATGATACTTGTGATACTGACTTTTGCGAGTAAGTGATATTATTTTTGGAAGTCAAATATCTGCTATTAAAATATTCTTCACAACATTAACAATTTGAATGACTTTGTGGATAATATACTCAATAAATATTTGAATAAAACCAGTAAAAGTACAATTCAACTTGAAAAGTAATGATTGAGAACCATCAAGACAAAAACCCATTGTACTAAAAGAAAAAGCTGCTCAAGATGATGCAAAAGCAATTAAATCACTGATTTTAGAAGCTACTACCAAAAATAGAAACCAAATAAACAATAATCATAATCAAAACAAAGACAATGAACAAATAGCATCAGATAAGTTGAATAAAAACATTATAAAAACACTTTTGAAAGATAAATTTGCAAAAAAGTTTGAAGAAAAATCATGAAATATAGAATCCAAAAAAATACAATTTACTCCTGGAATCCCAACATTCAATACAAACTTGCTAGATGATCCTGAAGATGCTAGTGATTATGATATTGATGAGGAATTCTTAGCAAAAAATGCTAGGTCAATTCAAGAAAAACTAGAAGAATTTGGAATTAGTGTTAGTTTGGACTGATTCAATATTTGACCATCAGTTATACAAATCAAAATTACTCCAGAAGCATGAGTCAAAGTTACAAAGATAGAATGATTGAAGAAAGACTTGTCTCTAGCATTGAAAACAAAATCTCTAAGAGTATTAGCTCCTATTCCTTGAACTTGAACTGTATGAATTGAAATACCTAATCCAAAACCAAGAATTGTAAGACTAAAAGAAGTATTATGATCCAAAGAGTTTTCTATAAATATGTGAAAAAATGTTACCAATCTTTCAATTTGAATATGAATTGATGGATGAATTAGCATCAAATCATTGGAAAAGATGCCTCATTTGCTAATTGCCTGAGCAACTGGTTCTTGAAAATCAGTATGAGTAAATGATTGTATCTTATCACTAATGTACCAAAATACTCCTGCTGATCTAAAATTCATAATGGTAGATCCAAAACAAGTAGAACTTGGAATGTACGAATGACTTCCTTACTTACTATCTCCGATTATTACAGAACCTTGTAAAGCACTAAAAGTACTAAAACGAGCAGCAATGCACATGGATGAAAGATATGCAAAATTGAAAAAATTCAAAGTAAGAAACATTGAAGAATACAACGAAAAACAAGAAAATGATGATGATAAAATGTACCGCATTGTGATTATTATAGATGAGTTAGCTGATTTGATGATGTCTGGTAACAAAAAAGAAAATGAACTAACAATTACACGTATAGCACAAAAAGCTCGTGCTGTGTGAATGCATTTGATCCTAGCTACTCAAAGACCTTCAGTGAATGTAGTAACATGATTGATAAAAGCAAATGTTCCTACTAGAATTGCTTTTTGAGTTGCTCAACAAGTAGACAGTAGAACAATTCTTGATCAAAAATGAGCAGAAGATTTAGTAGGAAAATGAGATTTGTTGTATATAGATCCAAATAATAAATTTCCTGTAAGAATACAATCTCCTTATGTAGATACTTTGGAAACTGAAAAAGTAGTTTCTTATCTAAAAGAAAAATACATGAAATGAATAAATGAAGAAGATATATATCATCCTGAAATAGTAAATATACTTACTGCCAAACCAGAAACTGCATGATGAAATGATTCTACTAACTGAGATGATGAAGAATTAGTACAAAAGGCTACTGATATAATATTAGAATCTAGAAAAGCATCTGCTACCCTTTTTCAAAGAAAACTTGGTATAGGATTTGCACGTGCATCTAGAATCATGGACATATTAGAAGATAGATGAATAGTTTGACCTCAAGATTGAGCAAAACCAAGAGAAATATTAATCTAGTTATTTTTTATTGGTAAAATCATTATTTCTACTTGAAAACAAGTATATTTTAGATAAAATCTAAAAAAGATTTTACTTTAGATTACAAAATGAACTTAAAAGATATTGTAGCTAATAAATTTTTATTATGAATATTTGTAATATTTTCATTATCATTATCATATTCTTTTGGTAATTATGAAAACTTTGTAGAAAAACTAAAAAATCTATGAGTTTCAGAAAATAATCTAATAGAGAAAAGTTCAATTTCTCGTTATGAAATTACTAAATATCTAAATATAGCAGATTGTTTTGATTGTTCTTCACCAAACCCATACTGGCACCAAAGATTGAATAATCAATGGTGGATAGATTTCAAAAATCAACCTTGAAACTATTTTAGTGATATTCTATATAAATCAGCTGTAAGATCTACTAATGACTACTTTTATTGTGTTGCTTATGCTTGATTGAAAGGCTATGTAAACTGATTTCCTACAAGTAGTGCATTTTGTGGTTGACGATATTGTTGAGCAAACAATGCAACTTACGCAGAAGTTATTCAAGCAATGATAAATATAGTATGAGAACAAGTACATAACAAGTATAATGTAAAATGGTCTGATGTAGATAATTGGCTAAAGTCTATAGATAAAAACTCACAAATATACAAAAATCTAAATATTCAAGATTTACAAAATATTACCAACTGAAAAAACACTTGCTGAACTACAGAATGTAAAATTACTTCCACATCACAACTACAAACATATCTAAAATATTGTACACACAATATAAATGCATGTAATTTTAATCTTTTTTCCAATTTAAATAATGGAGATTGGCCTATTGCCGAAATTAATGTATTATATAATGAAAAAGTTTTGGATTATAACGAAGCAAATACAATCAATGTTTACTCTCCAATAAATTGAAAAGATTTGATGAGTTACTTATACAAAATTTCTTTGATTAATGATTGTGACTTTGACTTAGATTATGACAAAGATTGAATTTTGAACTCTGAAGACAGTTGTTTGTATGAGTACAATCCTTCTCAAAATGATTTAGATAGTGATGGAATTGGAAATGTATGTGACAATGACATTGACTGAGATGGTATAACAAATACTGTTTGAGCGGTAGACGATAACAATTCAATAATTATAAGTAAAGCAAAAGAAAGTGATGATAATTGTATAATGTTAAAAAATTCTGATCAAGCTGACTCAAATAACGATTGAAAGTGAGACGTTTGTAGTATAGATACAACAAATAAATGATGTTGACTTTCCATAGTTTGAGCACCAACATTTTGACAGGCTCCACTTTTAACTAACTTCAAATTGAATACTAGCTGCGCAATAAAAGAAGTTCAATGGGATTTTGGAAATTATAATTATAGTAATATTAACTCACCTAGTACAACATATTACCAACCATGACTTTACCAAATAAAAGCTAAAATCATTACTAATACTAATGAAGTAAAAACAGCTACTATGAGTATTACAGTATGACCAAAACCTTGAGAAAAAAGCGGTTTTTATATATCTTGTAGTCCATTAAGCTGAACTAGTCCATTAGAGTTCCAATGTAAAGCCAATTACCAATGAAAAATAAATAATATTGAATGGCTTTATCAATGAAAAAAAGTTTTATTAAATCCTAATGAAATATTTACAGGTAAAATTGAACAAACATGAGAGTATCCAATTCAATGAACTGCATACAAACAATGAAATGAAATATGAATTAGCCAAGCAAATATTAGTATACAAAAAGATTGATCATTTGGTTCCTATCTAAGAGCAAACAATCTAATGCCAAACTCTTGAGAAGAAATCAGCTTTACTACTACAATCACATGATTTAATGAAAATGATATTAATATAATAGAATGGCATTATTGAGACTGAAACCCTATACTCAACAAATCACTTACTAGCACAAAAAGTTATATTGAATGATGAAACTATAATATTATCCAAAAAATTTATCTAAAAAGTGGAAAGTTAATTACCAATAAATTAAATATTTTTGTTACAAAAACATCATGAATTTGAGACATTTCTAGTAATATTACTGCAGATACATTGACACAAACAGTGAATAAAAATATCAATTTTACACTAAAAACGACTAATATTGCTAATGAAGATATTGCTTCTATAGTTTGGAGAATGTGAGATGGCACAAATAAAACCTTTAGCACTGATATATGAAAAGCGTTCAATTATTCACACTTATACAAAAGAAGTTGAAATTTTACTATTTACAATACTGTATTTACCAAAAACAATACTCAACTAAACAGCTCTATGACAGTAGAAATTACTAGCTGAGTTGATTGTTCCAACAAAATTTGAACCTATAAATGTGACATAGATAAAGATGGAATTCCAGATGTGTGCGATGATGATATTGACTGAGATGGGATTCCAAACTTGCTAAACATTTTGAGTTTTGAAAATTCTAATTGTTCTTTTTCTTGAAATTTCAACTTACAGACTTTGACGCAAGAGTTTAATGCTTCTAAAAAATGAGCAAATCTTGATAACTGCCCTTTTTCATCAAACCAAGAACAAGAAGATTCTGACTCTAATTGAATATGAGATATATGTGAGTCTATGTTTGAAAATCTAGAAAACAACGATGACCAAGACAATGACTGAATTATTGACTCTGAAGATGCTTGTCCCATGGTGCCAGAAGATTATGATGGGATAGAAGACTGAGACTGATGCCCTGAATTTGATGAACTATCTAATAATTGGGAAAACAAAAGCTATATTTCTGTCACACCATGCAATCAATGTCCCTGCGAATACGCAGACTTCTCATCTACAATGCGAAAATTCGACCAAATTAGAGCCATTTTACTAGATTCTCAATGAAAAATCATTTACAAAAGCTCTAATATAGTCACAATACAATGAGATATCAAAAAGTCTATTAATGAATAATATTGAAAAGCTTATTTATGTTTAGTCTATTTATTTTTTTACACGGCCAAGTATTATGAGATTGTTCAATACGTGCTTGACTTTGTTTTCATTATGTAGATAATTCCCCCGCTTGAGTATTGTTTTGATTGGGTTTATCATTATCTGGATTAGTATCAGGATTAGTATTGTCAGGATTATCATCAGGATTATTAGTCTCCAAAACATCTAACTTAAATTTTGACTTTAGAAAAAATGTTCTGTGAATTATTTTATCATCGATATTAGTTTTTTGGAACACAAAACTTAAAAAATATACTATATCTAAGTCATTATTTACTTGAGATAAAATTTTTGGATTATTAATAATTCTATTTAATTCATCTTCTACAAATAAATCTAGTAATTTATCTTTCATTTCATCTGAAATGTTTAATGGCTCTTTATTTATTTGATCTTGTGTTAATCAGATTTTTTCTCAGTATTTGTTAACCAAATCTTTGTTAGGGATTCATGCTAGACTACTTTTGAACTCACTTATTGAAAAACTATTCAATACTTTCTTTTTTTCCGCATCAAGTTTAGAGTAATTATCAAGCTTACTAAGTATGGAAGATGTATGGCTTGTTGATGTAACTCAAATCTCTTTTCACTTTAGATAACTGTTATACGTATCTTCAACTCATTTTATTTGATTATCATCTAATGGTATTGTATTCTCTACCACTAGATTCTTGAAATCATCAAAAGATTTGAATCAAAATATTTTTAGAATTGTATCTACAAACTTTTTCAATGTGTCTCCCCAAATTCCAAAACTTTGTAAAGACTCTTGAACGTCTATCAAATTATTTCAATTTTTAAGTAATTCATCCTTTCCTTGATTTTTTAGGCTTTCAAATGAGTCAACTATTGAACTTAAATTATCTTTACCAATTACTCCACCAGCAGCGGTTAATGCAGAATTTACTGCAACTTGTTGTTTTTCATCTAATCATTCGTATAGATAATTTGTATCAATACTGCCCAAAATTGAACTTGATAGTTTTGATTTTTTTTCAGAATCATTGTTAGAAACATATTCAGATATCAATCACTTAAAGTTCATTGGATCCATCAACAACCTACTCTTTGTTCCATCTCAAATCTTTAATTTATTTTCAATTAGTATTGTTTGTAGGTCTCACAAAAAGGTTCAGTTAGATTCTATTAAATTACTTACTTTTTTCAAAAAATCTTTTGAGTTCATAATTGACAAAGCATCAATATTGATAGATTCTATAAGGCTTTTTAGCTTTCAAGGGTTATTATCATCTAGTTGTTTCAATTGATCACAGATTCACAAAACAAGTCATGAAGACATATTTTGTAATGTAAAATGATGTAAATGAGATAGTCATGAATTTTTAAATGAAAGAATCATTTTGTTTTTTACAACATCTACTAATTTTACAAATTTTTCCTTACTCTGTTCTCACATATTTTTATACATATCAGAACTCCTTATTAGATCAGTTACATCTTCTTGTTTTCAATATTGCTTTCAAAGAGAGTCTAAAATACTGTTTTTTAAGTCTTTGAATCACTCTTTGAATTTGTTTTTATTTATTGATTCTTCCAATAAAGTAAGTGACTTTGTAGTTTTTAGATACTCTTTGATTTTCATTTCATTGATATCTAATCAAAGTTGCTTAACTTCGCTTACTATTTCTATTATTTGAGCAATTCACAAATCTATAATTACTTTTGTGCCATCATTATCCAAATCAATTGGAGTTTTGTTCAGTAATGCATCAACAAACTCATCACCAAATATTGAATGTTTTTTCAATAATTTCAATCAATCTTTTAGTTCATTTTTAATTTCTGTGCTGTATCACTTTAGTTGTTCTTTAGCTACTCATATTTGTTCAAGTTCCATATCAATGTTGTTTTCACTTGAATTATTTTGTTCTATTTGGGTCATTTTATTTTTGTTATATAATAATATTTTTTATAGACTTTGTTTGAATATATTCAACTCACCTTTAGATGCTACTGATTTTCTCAGTTCACAAATATCACTTAAAACATCTAATTTAGAATCTAACACTAAAGTTTCATGATAAAACTCTGTATCTACTAACTTATACAAAAAAGATTTTAAATTAGTAAAATCCAAGTTCATCAAAATATGATCTTGTCAATCTAACTGAAAACTCTTTCTAAATAATAAAACTTTGATAAAACTAATTCACAAATCTTTAGATTGTTTCAAAATTCTTACTCATTCATAAAGTTTGAACTTTTCTTCTATAGATAAATTTGTAATATCAAAATCAACTATATTTTGAAATAGTTTTGTGAGAATAATATTTAACTTTTCATTAGTTAATTCTCAAAGAATATTAGATTTTTCGCTACTATTTGGATATTGAAATCACTCATAATTATTAGCTATCTCAATCATTTTGTTTTTATTATTGATTAAATAATTATAACAATTATATTCAGTAAAAAATATATGTCAAATAAATAATGAAATAAATAACAATTATTCTTTACTTAATTGAAAAAAGCTTATTAATAATATTAGTAAAAATTATTATACTATTTTTTGCTCCAAAAATCAGTACTTTCTACTATTTTGGATTTTTGAATAAAATATGATCAATAAACAAGTCAAAATATCATCATAAATGGGTAAACAATCATCCTATCTACAAAACTATGTAACACTAATCATTCAATTGATAATCAAATCATTCACAAACTAAGTGCTAGCATCCAGTAATCATATTCTGTTTTACTCTCTGATGATTTAGAAGAAAGAAAAATCTTAATTCATATATAATTAAAAAATATATAAATATACATCCAAAGTAAAAATAAAGGAATTCCAAACTCTACAGCAATCTGTAAAAACTGATTTTCTGGATTGAAACCAATTAATTTAGAGTCCATATCTTGATTTATTTTTAATAATCTCTCGCATACTTCACTGTTCTTATCAATGCATATTTGATGAGATGCTGGTCATGCATATCATGCTCAAACTCAAAATAAAGGAGATTCAATTAACATTTGAACTCATTCATTGATTAGTCTTATGTGTCAAGTATTAGAAAATTGTCTATGAATAATTTGCTGATAACCAAAGAACACAACTCCAAGAACTACTATCATAATCGGTATCAATATTTTCTTTAGAAATCTTTTCCAGTTCTTTCAATAAACAAAAGCTCACAATGCAACAATTTCAAATATCCATGCTCACCAAGCAGCTCTTGAAAATGTAATTAACACATTTATTCAGTATAATGCCCACCACATATAAGTCTTTTTCAAAGATTTTCTTCTAAGATATAACATATAAAATAATGGCCAAAAAGCAACTAGGAAAAATCACCAAGTAATTGGTCTTTCAAAAACAAACTGATTACGTGGTATTCCTGTCTTCATATTTGAATAATAAGCTGCTGGAGGTCTTGATCATATAGATCATTCATATGAATTATAATCATATCACAAACGATTCATAAAACTTGGTTTTGTAACTATTAGCATATACCATAGCAAAGCAGCAACAAGACTAATTTTCAAAACTTTTCATATAAATTTTACTAATTTCTCTACATAATTACTATCAAAATAAGAAGAAAAATGATAGAAAATAAAAAATATTGCAAAACCAAATAAATCATACTTAAATGCCAATACAAATTGACCTAATGAAAGATTTTTTACAAATATACTTACTATCAAGGCAAAAATAATCAATGCTATAAATCAAATTTCAAGCTTTAATATAGTTGAATTTTTGAAAAATATACTATAATCTTTGTTTTTTATAATTAAATAGGCACTATACAAAAATGCAAAAACTATAAATAATTCTTTCCAAAGCCATATAACCTGATTATCAATTCAAATTACAAAAGTAACAAAGTTATACAAAAAGAATTGCAATAGAAGCAATACAACAAATATTTTCAAAAATTTATATATATAGACTGAGTTCATTAATGATATTTAATTTTAAATTTTAGTTTATTGAATCAAAATATGGTGCTAATTGATACAAGACCATTGTTAAACTTACTGCTGCCAAAACTCATTCAATTAACCACAATTTCATCACAATAGAATGCTCTTGCCGTCAAATATGCTCCAAATAATGATGAAAAGGCGCGATAGGGAAGAGTTTCCTTTTGAAAACCTTTTTCCAAAAGATTTGTAAAAAACTAGATAGCAACTCTAGCCAAACAATTGCAAACAAAATTATAAAAGGCACCAAAATTCACATTTTGATATTCAACAAATATATTATTGTAGATATTAATCATCATAATGCTAAAGCTCAGGAATCTCACATAAATACTTTAGCAGGATTGATGTTGAACCACAAAAATGCTAACAGTATTCAAATCACTATACCTATTACAGTAGTAGTAATGTACCATTTGTAGGAAAAAGTAATAATTCCCATTACTAGTAAACTTATCAACAATATTCATCAAGCAAGTCAATCTAATCCATCTGTGATATTAATTGCATTTACAATAGCTACAGTAAAAATAAAAGTAATTGGTAAATAAAAAAGTCATATAGAAATCTCTCCAGCAAATGGCCAGAAATTAATATAATCTATTCATAACTTGTAAAAAAACCAATAACTAATAAAAGCAGAGAACAAAAACATCCAAAGTAGTTTTACTTTTGCACTCATTCATTTTATTTTTCATTTTCACTTGATATTGAACCAATCATCGACTAATCAAACAAGTCACATACTAAAAAAAGCAAATAATACTATATAAGTCTCTTGCCTAGTTATCAAAGTATTATTAATAAATCAAAACTTTTGAAGAAAAAATGACACAATTATTAATAACAACATTACAATTAGGAATACTCATCACCCCATTGTTGGTGTTCATTTCTTGTGAGCGTGCATTTTCGCGAATAGAGCTGCTTTATCTCAAGTAGCTGAATCTTCACGAATTTCTTTTCAAAGCTTCAACATTTGAAGGAACTTAATGAAAAATGGGTAAATTATCAAAGACAAGAAAAATGCTACCAAAAGGTATAAGATTATTATATTCAATTTTATTAACATATTTATATTTTACATTTAAATATTTTCAAAAGATTTATATCCACTAGATACTAAAAATTTTTGATTAAAATGCAATGGAAAGTATAGATATTTAACAACAAAATTATTAAAAATTATGTCTCATAAAGTCTCAATCATACTGTTGATGAATTGAATCAGCAACCTGTTTTGGATTACCAACGTCCATATTGGCATTTTCGTTCATTGCTTGTATGAAGAAATTCCTAAAATACTTGTTATTCAATACAGATTCTGGATTTTTTAACTCGTCATCAGTAACATGACAACGTAGCTTTAAATATTGTTTTCAGTAATCTGAAGAAATCCAATCTAATACAATTTGTCTAAAATATCTTGATGAAGTAAAATTAACGTCTTTACCAATAGCATTCTCTCTTAAATAGGTAAACAATATGCGAGCTGAATTTAACTCGCTTCATGCGGATCATAACTTTTGCTTAATACCTGCAACTTCTTCTCAAGATAAGTCAGAATTTGACAATCAAGCAATACTATTAAGATAATTCTGAACTCTTGTTGTGTCTCTTGCTTGTAATGGAGCGATAATTGAACGTTCTAGATTAGATACTCAAGTTTTTGCAGCTCATACTGAAACTCATCAAGGTAAAATTGGAAGAGCTTTTCACATTCATTCAATAAATCCAAAGGTTTTATCTGTAAATCATTTAGTAATTTCTGATGATTTGAATCCAACTTTGATAAGAGCCCATAGCATAAACACAGTAAGCAATGCAACTATAAGATATCAAAGTCATCATTGTAAGGCATCTTTTGACTCAGTAATAATATTTCATTCCAAAGTAACTTCTCATCCTATAGATTCCATGGTACATTTGGATCCTGAATGATCACATGTAATTCACATTCTCTCCATTCATTCTTTGGAATTATTATCGTTTCACTGAAAAATACTATTTACAAAAGATGCTAATATTAGTCACAATGACAAGCATCCTATTACTGCAACTGGCTGGAATACCAATCATACTATATTTCATAATTTAAATATTTTTTCAGATTTGGTAGTTTTGGAAATAAATCAACCCAATGCACTATCAAGTACTATAAATGGTGAAAAAACAAGCCAAATCCAGATATAAACTATTCTTATCATATTTACTACTGCCAAAACCAATAATGGTATTACAAACATCATTATCAGTACTATTTTTATAACAGTTGCAAAAGCAATATTCTTGGAAGATAAAATTTGATCAGTATATACTGGATAGTCTTGAAATCTCATTATAGCAAAACCCAAATACAAAAGTGGTCAAGACATATCATTTTCTCTAGCCAAAATATTTGCAACTAGTTCATTATTATCTAATTGTAATGCTCAATCTCTTTTTTCAAAAGTTGGTAACCTTGAGTCTGTACTTGATGAATGCATTACTAAAGTTTCTGGAATGTTTGTAGTTCATGCTAACAAAGTCTTTCTATATTCTGCTTGTCAAAAAAATTCTGTAGGAAAAGAGCCTACTCAAGCAACCATTATGGTAGAAATATCTATCAATACTAACATCAAAAACCAACTAAAATTTATCAATACTCAAGCAAGCATTATTTTACCAATTCATGATTTGACTACAGATATTGACTCACCTTTGAAAAATCATTTGAGAATCAAATATACTGTATAAAATCACAAAGTATATAGAGCAAATATTTTCATAATATTCCAAAGTTTCCAAAGCATAAAGCTCATGCCAAACATCTCACCCATTACCAGATCATTTGTTAGTAATTTTCAAGCTAATATTGCAGGGATAAACCAAATAGAAAGTAACACTTTTCCCAACAAATCAAACATACTTAAAAAACTATCCACCATAGAATTAGATGCTTCAGCTGCAAAAACACTAGAAAAAGATGTAATATTGAAAACTGCTATTACTAATAATATTATTTTAGCTATTCTTACAAATCACATCTTACTTTTCATATTAATTACTAAGATCTTCTAAAGTTTTTGCATCTTTTATTTTATCTGCTTCATTACTTACACTGCTATTCCATTGCTTTATTAATTTTGCTTTATCTTCATCATTTCATTCAAATTTACCCTTTTCGACATCTCATTCCATAATTACATATCAATCTCATTTTTTAATAATTTTGAAATTTCAACTCTTTTTAATTTCCTTATCTAATTTAGGAGTTTCATCAGTTCAAGTGCTCTGTATTTCAAATAAGTCTGGATGTTGTTCTCTAATCTTTGCTCTTACGTCATCTTTTTTCTTTTGATTAGATCAAGCGATCAAACTTACTATATCTATATTATGTTTGATAAGAAAATTCCTAAACGTCTCGTTTTCTAATGCGACCATTATATCAGAAGTAGCCGCCATTCAATTGTCAGAAGTAAACTTATGAAGTGCTTTACCAGCATTGTCATGATCTGCAAATCCTCAACTACTATTACTAGCTACCTGACCCTTCATTCAATCTGCAAATAAGTTGTTGGAAGCCTCTCATCTTGTACTAGATTCCAAATAAGGGGTATATTTCTCTCAAACTTTTTCAAAATCTCAAGACATTTTTTCTCTTATTGATGCAAGGAATGGATCAACATTGCTTTGATAATTTTTATTGGTAAGCATTCAAGGTATGTTTTGAACATACTGGGCTCATTGTTGTAAAGCTCAAATACTCAAGGCTCATCAAGGAGCTGGTATTATTGGCAAAGTCTTCATTGTACTTTTTGCAAAACCCTCTACTCAACTTACAATATTGTTAGTAATTTTGCTAGTCTTCAAAGATGCAAATACTATTGTCCACATCAAGGCAACTCAAAGCAAATTGATAATCAACCAACTAAAATTATTCAATGCAAAGGACATTCAGGATTCAGTATTTGCAGTTTCAATACAGATTTTATTTCATAGCACTGTCTTGTAACATTTTGTATCACCTTCTGTACTTACCAATTCAAGACCAAAGTTTGCTAGGTTATTTCATTGGATATTTCAACTGTCTGAGACCTGAGGAGACGCATTGATAAGCAATGACATGAAAACTAGACTTATACTGACAGCAAAAACTGCTGTTACTGGTAAAAATATCAAACCTAATATAGATGATAAAGAGGCTTTATCTCATCACACTTTGAATCAAAATATCTCTGACAATATAATCAATGGGGAAAATGCTGTTATCATCCATATTACAACCACCCTTACCACCAACACTACTGCTAATACCAATAATGGTATAATCAAAGCAATTCATATAAGTGACTTTATTATGAATTCTACTCATAAAGAGGCTATAGTCTTGTTGGAAGGAGTCATTACTAGTGTACCGATATTGAGCAAAGATCACACCAAACCAAAAAAAGGTCAAGTGAATCATCTTGATTTTTCAAGTAAAGTACTAATCTTGGGGCATCATTGACCTTCCATATTTTTTTGACTAATATTTACATTTTCAGGATTATTTATGTCATGTCAATACGCAGATAGTAGCATATTTCAATTAACACAAAATTCTTTTGAATGTCATGGTAGAGTTTTCATCTGTTCTTTGAAAAACTCATCACTAAACTTTCATTCCACATAAACACAAGAAGCATACTTATTCTCTCAGCAAACGTAGCTAAATTCAATATCTTTTTTGCTTTGAGCAATATTTCATAAGTCATTAAGCTGTAAATTACTATCTGTAGCTAAAATATGTTTATCCAAAGTTGTATCTCATATTACTGACAAAGGCATTCCACCAAGTCCGTAAGTCAAAATAGTAGAAAAATCCAATAAAACTTTCAAAATAAACCAGCTAAACGCAATTCAGACTCAACCTAAGAATAGTTTTGGTATAACCTTAGAGGGTTTGAACTTATCTGATTTTCAATTGAAAAAATGCAAAAATATAGATAAAACAAAAATAAATCAGAGAATATAATAGCTAAAAACCTTTATAATATTCCAAAATCTCCACAATGCAAAATCCATATGGAACCATTCTCAATTGATGAATCAGTTATCCATACTTACTCATGCAATAGCCAATAATGGCCACAACAAAATATATAATACTTTCAATACAAGATTCAAAATTTTTACCAATCCTTCCAAAGTTTTATCTGCATTTTGTTCTGTATTTTTTACTTGTGCTCAATTTGTAGCTTGGCTTACGGTTGTTTCCGCATTAACTGTACTAGTATTTGATATGACTCAATTTGTACTAAAAAAAGTAACCGGTACAAAAGAGGCTCAAAATATAAATCATCATAATATAAACTTCTTCATTCACTTAATCATTTATTTTTGTTTTATTAAATTGTATAACAAATTATAATCAACTATTTTATATTTGCAAATATTTAGTTTGACAAAATAGGAAAAAAGCATTTTATATACATTAGTAAATTAAGTAATTAAGATTTTTGGCATGGTTATATTTGTTTGGCATATATAATATATTATAAACTCAACAAATTTAGAAATATTATAATGATTTTTAAAAGCTATGTCAATAGAAAGGAAATCAAATTGTATAAAGAAAATTCAAATATAGATTACTTTATATTTGCTTGATAATACTCAATAAATGAAAGTCAATTTTCATATAGGACTTTTGCAAGATCTTTTCCAAGAAATCTCCAATGCCAAGGCTCTTGAATATATCAATCTATGTCTAATCACTTTTGGTATGTCTGATGAAATCAATACTTATGCATTATTTCATTTAGAAAAAATAAATGATCATTGTTCAAATTGTATACTGCTCAATTTACCCATACATTAATATCTACAGCTAAGCCGAGCTGATGTTCACTATATCAAGGCTTTGCAACTTTGTTTGAAAGAATATTATTATTAAATAATTTATTCTGAGAATCATAATTTCTATAACAAGAATTCAAATACAAAAATACTTTTACTTTTTTTGTAGTAAACTTTTTCCAAAATTTATATCACACATTATTTAATTGATCTACTATATCTTTCCTTAGATAACAATCTTTTGAAGCTACTAAAAAATTATAATTATCATTAGTAACCAACTCCAATTCTTGTGGGATATATTCGATATTATTTATTGTGTTGTTGATTCATATAAATTTAGTAATTGAACTATCAGTCTGAAAATCAAAACTTGGTTCAATAATATTTGCTTGAAAAAACACATCATCACGATCTACTGCATTTAGTCTTTGAAAAACAGGTAACAATGCTACTGTTGTCAAAATTACAAAAAATATACTAATTTTCAAAAAGATTTGCATAATAAAATTTTAAGTTAAATATATTGTAAACAAGAATTATATAAATTCATCAATGAATTTCAAGTAAATATACTGACAAATTCAAGAATATTTTCAACAACAAAAAAACTAGAGATTTTATTCTCTAGTCGTAACATAGATATTTATGACCACTCACAACTTTGTGATAAAAAAAATCTACTTGATGTAGACATTTTTTGTTAGGTAGCGGGTGACGTTTACCCCGCAGTACTGCGGGGAGATACTCGCAACATTCGCTATTGGAATGTAATAAATGTTTTATGATTAATTCGATAATCAATGTGTCAATTTCTTTTTATTATCTTTTCTAATCTTCGTGCATCATCACCACTTTCTTTTTCAAAGTATCACAATAATTCAACCTCCTTCATACTCTTTACTATTTTGATCTTTTTGAGTTTATGTTCTTTCATTCTTCTCTCAATATTATTTGTACATCAAATATAATGTTTATTTTTTCATTTCAAAATATACACATAATACATAAAATTATTCTTACAAATTAATCAGTTTCTAATAAATATTTCAAAGAAAAATACTGACAAATTCAAGAATTTCAACAACAAAAAAACTAGAGATTTTATTCTCTAGTCGTAACATAGATATTTATGACCACTCACAACTTTGTGATAAAAAAAATCTACTTGATGTAGACATTTTTTGTTAGGTAGCGGGTGACGAGACTCGAACTCGCAACATTCTGCTTGGAAGGCAGATACTCTAGCCAATTGAGTTACACCCGCACTTGCATTTTGTTAAGATTGGGCCTGGCTGGACTTGAACCAGCGACCCACCGGTTATGAGCCGGTTGCTCTGACCAACTGAGCTACAGGCCCAGATATTTAAGTATTTTTAAGAATTCATGGTGGGTGATATAGGACTCGAACCTATGACCCCCTGCTTGTAAGGCAGATGCTCTAGCCAACTGAGCTAATCACCCATAATTTTCAAATATCTGGAAAAAGTCTTACAAATAATCGTTGGCATGATTATTTTACTTTGAAGATAATATTAATGAACTGACTCGGTCCCACGGGGAATTGAACCCCGATTGACGGGTTGAAAACCCGCTGTCCTAACCATTAGACGATGGGACCAAGCAAATTAATGGCGGAATCGACGGGGCTCGAACCCGCGACCTCCTGCGTGACAGGCAGGCATTCTAGCCGACTGAACTACGACTCCATACCACAAAATAGCCAGATGTCGGATTTGAACCGACGACCTGCCGCTTACAAGGCGGATGCTCTACCACTGAGCTAATCTGGCAATATCTTGATCTAAATCAAAATACTTAAAATTATGCGCTTAATAGTTTTGTCAATCTTGATTTCTTTCTAGCAGCATTGTTCTTGTGAACGATGTTTCTTCTAGCAGCTTTATCAATTGCACTATACATATTCTGCAACAAAACTTCACTATTATCAGCACTTCCAGCTTTTGCGGCTTTCTTCACTTCTTTAATAGCTTTCTTCATTTCAATCTTGAATCCTAGATTAATTTCTCTCAACTTCATACTTCTTTTAAGTGCTTTTTTTGACGCTTTCTTAATCGGCATAAACTAAATATAACTATTTAAATCATTTTATAATTCTCCAAGGGAGGGGCTCGAACCCACGACCCAGTGGTTAACAGCCACTTGCTCTACCGACTGAGCTACCTTGGAATAAACTAGTGCTATCTTTTATAATAATTTTAATATAAATTTCAAGTGAAATTTATACATTTTTTATTAAATCTGCCGAAGGAGGGACTTGAACCCTCACACCGCAAGGCACATGGTTCTAAGCCATGCGTGTCTGCCATTCCACCACCCCGGCAAATATATAGGCATTTTTGTTGTTTTGAACGTCTCGCAATATTCTCGGGAGCTAGGGTTCGAACCTAGGACCCCCTGATTCAGAGTCAGGTACTCTACCAACTAAGCTACTCCCGATCACATATTTGTAGGATTAGAATTAGTTTTAGGATCAAGAATAAGGTTAAACTATTTTTTTCCTTTTACTAATCTTGGTTTTTATAATTACTTTGCGGGGGTAGGGATTGAACCTACGACCTCGAGGTTATGAGCCTCGCGAGATACCACTTCTCCACCCCGCATTATATTTCAAAACAAAAAAATCTTTCTTTTTTGAAGTGATGATTATAATAATAATAATTAATCAAAAATCAATAGAATTTACAAGAAAATATAAAAAGACGACACTTAACGTACAATTTTAAATTAATATTATTACTTCACTAAGTTTACTCAACAATAAAATAAATAAAAATAAAGCCCCCTAAATTAAATAGGAGGCAATATAATTATCGTTAAAATAAACTAGTTTGTTAATAAATTGATAATCTCTTCATCTTGTGAACTAGAATTCAAGGCATCATTGATTATGTCCCTCAATTCCTTATACATTCATAATTTATTTTGTGAAACATCTTCAGGAAGTTTTTCTATAAGAACATCTAACTTTTCTATTATTGAATTTAATTTATCCTCTGATAATCAAGCAATTATAGTTTGAATCTTAGTCAAAGTAGTTCATTTTATATACTTTCAACCAAATCACTTCTTTTCTACACTTTTTTGATTCTCTCTATTATTTCACATTTTTCAATTCATTCACTCTCATCTTCCCATTCCCATCATTCATTGAGGATCTTTTGCTGCAAATTCTTCAAATTCAGCTAATTTATCTTCATCTACAAATACTTTCATCTCTTGTAAATGTTTTGTTCTCAACTCAGTCATTTTAGCTTTGTGTGATTCTTTTTCTGCATCTGTCATTGATCTCATATCTGTAACTCATTCCATAAGCGTCTTCATTTCTTCTTGGTGTTTAGTTTTCAATGCTGCTAAATCTGTCTTTTCTTGCTCTGTTAGATTGTCCAATACTATAAACTTATCTATCATTATTCATTGATTATCTCAACTCATCATTTTTCATTTTCATCAATTATTCTTTCTACCATGTCACATATCTCTTCACATTCATTCTCATCTTCCCATTCCCATCATTCATTGTGGTTGCTTTGCAGCAAATTCTTCAAATTCTGCTAATTTGTCATCATCTACAAATACTTTCATTTCTTGTAAATGTTTTTCTCTCATTTCAGTCATTTTTGCTTTGTATGAAGCTTTTTCTTCGTCTGTCATTGATTTCATATCTGTAACTCATTCCATAAGAGCTTTCATTTCTTCTTGGTGTTTTGTTTTCAATGCTGCTAAATCTGTCTTTTCTTGTTCTGTTAAATTGTCTAATACTATGAACTTATCTATCATTTCTCATTTATCACAACATGACATAGATCAGCTCATAATCATTCCTTTACCTTTGTGGTTTCACATAGATGTTGCTGAGTTGAATGTTGAAGCAAATGCTCACATTCAAACTAACGTACTTCCTACAAGTACAGTTGTTAATATTAATTTTGATTGTTTATTCATTTTTGTAATTTTTAAATATAAAAAGCATATATGTTATAATTATATATTGTAAGAAAAGAGTAAGAATTTTAATAAAAGAAAAAAGCCTAAAAATAGGCTCTTTTGAATTTTAATATACAATTACTATCAATTAAACTTTGATGAATTTTTTATAATTATTGAAGTGTATACTGTTAACAAAACTATTCAAATAATTATTCATATTACATTTGGAGATGATGAAATTATACTTGTAGAGTATGAATATCACATAAAATTAGTATTTAATGTAAACCCTCATCTAAAAACATAATACAATACTATTTCTAAAAAATAATATAATACTGAAACAAAATACATCATAACAGCTCATGCTGGAAACCATTTTTTCTTGTTTAATAATCATACTCACAACAATAAAGTTAAAAATGAAATAACTAATAAACCTAGTATCAAAAATAATATATACAATTTATATGTTCATCAAAAAAATTGATTAAAAATAATAGGGATCATTCAAAAAGAAGACAAAACTCATAATATTCAGATAATAATTGATCAATATCATCAAATCATTACTAGAGTTTCAAAGTTTTTCTCAACAAATGTATTAATTGACAAAAATAATTGATTTTTCATCAACTCTTTTACTCAAGGCAAGCTATTAAACTTATCTACAAATGTTGGTTTTATTATTTTTTCTGCCAACTTATCAGAATGAATGGTAACTTTTTTTAATAAATCTTGCTCATTAGTTTTTTTTGATTGTTCCATTATATTAGATAACAAATTAAAATAAGCAAATGAAAACTAGAATTAAGCAGTTATTAGAAGGAAGCACAAACAAATCCTGGCAACCAAATTAGATAATCTAATCTTTAAAAAAGATATTTATAAAAATATAATAATCAATTAAGATTTTTATTCAATAGAAGCTATATTATATACTATTGACTTATTGGTCAATCTATTGTATAGTTTTGGATTTCGTGAGGCTCTTCTTCAATAATCGGCACATCCAGCAAGTCCTTCTTTGT
The DNA here is from genome assembly GCA_036541305.1 of Candidatus Absconditabacteria bacterium. Taxonomy (GTDB): domain Bacteria; phylum Patescibacteriota; class Gracilibacteria; order Absconditabacterales; family Absconditicoccaceae; genus JAZHDC01. Next base: position 12,415 of record JAZHDC010000191.1, on the reverse strand, counting down.
ATTTGTAGACGGATTTATCTTTATATTTGAATCTCTTGTATTTTCAAATTTATTGCTGCCTAAACATCAGGCCAATATCAAGAGCATAAATAGAATAAACAAATAAACTTTTTTCATTTTCAAAAATAAAATATATAGAAATCAAATTAATTATATATAAAATCTTACAATATCTTTATAAATTATAAAAATTCAAAATGCCATAAGTAAGACAAAAAATACTAAATTTATATACTCCTCTACTTTAAAATATTTGTCTGGGTTTAACGCAAATACTTTTTGAATGATCATGCTTGCAGCCCTTCCTCCATCTAGTGCTGGAATAGGTAGGAAATTGAAGATTGCTAATGCAATTGATATTAATCATCAAAATGCTATGAATTGAACAAATGAATTTTGATATATCATGTGCCAAATTTTTCAAGCCCCTACTGGTCAAGAAAGCTTTTCTACTGATTGATTTATTTTTTCTTTATCAAATGAAAAAAGCCCTTTTCATATAGTTCACAAAGCATAAAAGGATATATTTGTTTGTGCTTTTATTTCATGTGCTGCTGCTCAAAAAGATTGGAAAAAGCCAAACTTTACTGGATTGATTTTATTATTAGTTCAACTGTATGCTATTCACAACAAACAATTGTCTTCAGGACATTGAATATTAATTTCATTTTCTACTCAATCTCTTTCATATGTTAATGGAAATGATTTTCAACTTAAAGCAAATAGTGACTCTGAAACATTGTTTGAAGAAACTTCTTTTGAATTTATAGTAAGAATCTTGTCTCAACTTAATAATCCTCATTTTTCTGCCAATGATCACTGCATAACTTCATTAATTAATAGCTTTTTATCTTCTCCTTGTCTTTCTAAAATTCACTCTTTTTGTGCAAATGAATATGATGGAAAGAAATAGCTATCTGATTCTATTGCAATAGAATTATCTGGAATAACAACAATTGGCTCTACTCAATACATAAAACACCCAACAAAAATTACAAATCACAATATTAAATTCATAACAACTCATCAACTTAAGATAATTAGTCTTTTCCACAAAGGTTGTCCCATCATACTATCTTTAGCGTAAAATTCACCTGTAGTACTTGGGTCTTCTCATTTTAACTTTACAAATCATCACAAAGGTATAGCATTTAATGTATAATTTGTTCAAGACTTATCTGTATACAAAGTACAAACTTTCGGTGGTATTCACAAACCAAACTCTTCAACTTTTACTCAACTCTTTTTAGCAGCAATAAAATGTCATAGTTCATGGATCAAAATCAAAACTATAAAAAATAAAACTACTAATATTATTCATATTATTTGCATAATTATTCAAAATTATTTATAAAAAATAATAACTTATATTAATAAATTTTTTTCATATGTCAAACTTAAAATTTCCAATCATTTTAAATAATAATTTCATCCCATTTCATTGTTTTGTTAACAGTATAATATTCGTAATATGTCCAACTAAGTGGATTCTCCTGCCAAAATTGTTTGGAATTATATCAAGCTTTTTGTGCTAAATGATCCAAAAAACTTCTAGAATCTGGAAGCTGACTCCAAACATCAGGTAAAAATGTAGACTGAAAATAGTCATCTTTATTCATTATTAATCAAGGTTTGTTCTTATCAAGATAACTCAACAAATCATTACAACTACTAACAATTAATTGCTTAGGTTGAGTCAAAATTGATATTTCTACTGTAAGTTCTTTTGCCTCTTTGATTTCCTTTAGTGACAATGGCTCAAATCTTGGATCATTGAAAGCAGCATTTTTTGAATTCTTCCATATATCATCACTTAATTTATTCACTGGAACTATAGAACCAACGCATCATCTCAGATTTCAATCTATCATCAAAGTAACAAATGTTGCTTTTTTTGAATCATTCAAATAGTGTGGTTTTGAAATATTAGAATCTAATAGTTCTTGTAAAATTGAACTTTTAGCGATTTCAAATAATTTTTCTCGATTAATTTCAACACTCATTGTATGATTTTTAAAAAATACTAATTCTTCTTTGCAAATAGAATAGTTCACAATAAATTTTTATCATTTTTATCTACAGTAATTGTAGTATGAGGGTAAGATATATCTAGTTTATTCTCTTTCATAGCATCGTAAATCTTTTTGTTTACTTCTCATATTATTCTAGGCCTTGCAAATCAACAGTTTGGATCTACATAAAATAATATTCTCAAATCAATTCATTTATCTGAAAATCAATTAACAAGTATTCTTGTACCATCATGCTCTCTTACAAAATCAATAGAAATAATTGCGCTCTTTATTACTTTTGTATAATTGTCAACATCACAATCAAAAGGAACTGACATGGATGTTTCCAACCTAATTACTTCTTCAGAATTAAAAGTCTTTATAGGATTGGTAACCATAGATAGATTAGGAATAACAACTCTTCTCAAATCTAAAGTTCTAATTACTGTATATCTTATAGTAATCTCTTCTATTCTACCAAAATATGACAATCAGTTTATTGGATCATAAATTAATTCAACAATATCTCACAATTTGAACTCTTTTGTTGTCATCAAAAACACTCAAGATATCAAATTAGAAAGAATATCTTTGAAAGCAAATCAAATTCAAAATGACAATCATCAAATAATAAAACCCACATCAAATCAAATTATTTCAAAACCAATCAATACTGCAAAAACGCAAAATACGTAAAATACAATATCTCATACTAATGATCATAGCTTTTGTGCGTATTCATCATTCTCAATAACTGTGTTTTTGATTATCTTAGCTTTTATAAATGAAGAAAAACTTCTAGATAAAGCTACTAGTATAATCATTACAAATATAGCTATAAACACTTTTACTACATGAATACCTAAAGTATTTGCATTTAATCATCAAAACAGTTGGTTTTGTGGCTCTGTATTTATACTTGGAGCAAGTGTTTGTGCAGTTGTTTCTTGCATTTTTATGTTTAATTATTTAAATCTTTATGCTGCTGAGTATATAATATTATATTCTTGAATTAATTGAATAACTTGTAAGTATAATTCATTTTGAAGCTCTGGTCTTCTTAAATAATCCACAATTCATTCTTGTGAATCGATTAATGGAAATCAATTTTTATCCAAAATATCATTTATATTATCAAAATAATCTTCATCTTTCATCAAAGACATTTCAGTAGGAGACAAGCTATCTAAAATATTAATTAATATTTTAGCATCGTCAATATTTGTCTCTATTATTTGTTTATATTTTATAATTTCCGAAGTATCCAAGTATTCTAAATTTTCACTAACATTAGGAGTTATATATTTGTTTCAAAGCTTTTTATTAACAGATCTTTTTATGTCCTTTATGTTTTCAGTTTTATTATACTCATTTATAGAACGATTAACAGTATCTTCTGTGAAAACCTTGTTTAAAAGATCATGACCTATATGTCTTTTATTTTTTACAAAGTATTGAATAAAACTATCTATAGTTTTATCTACAATGATTGGTAAATTATTCGATGACATATAACTTTTATTTACTTTAAAAGATTTTAATATAGCATTTTTCAATTCATTTCTTGCTAACTGATCACTATCTTTATTCAATGAGTCTAACTTACATATTACTTCTGATAAATTTGTATCTAGATTACTCTTGAACCAAGTAGCAAATTTAGTAAATACGAATTCAGTAGTTTGTTTAGGTTGATTATGTAGCTTATTGATTGAAGATATTCTATCATCTAATCTTGACCACAAATATTGTGCTTCTGGCTTTCTAAATCTTCCATAATTATCATAATCTAACATTACTTTTTTTGCTAATCAATCTGATAATGAGAACAAGGATTTTTGGTATTGTATTCATTCATCCAAGAAATCATCATCAGAAAATCCAAAACTATCTGATCAGTCTTTTGTAATTTTATTATTCAAATAATCTTTCAATTCTTCTCTAACGGTGCTGTCAAGATTTTCATCATTTATTCACTTTAGTATTGCACAATTTTCAAGTGCTAAATCCTCTAGATTAAGGATTGGCATAATTTTATCTCAATGCTTTGTCCACCACTTCTCAAAATCTCAAGCAAATTTTGAATAATTGGAATCTTTTTTGTCTGAATTTGTTAGATCTCAACTATCTATTGAAGATTTGTTTTTGTCCCATCAGCTTCACACTGTAAACAAATCATCACCTGATAATCATGCTGCTTTGGACGCATAATCTAACAATTTTGCTAGCTTGTATGGTCATTGAGCATCTCTAACATATAATGCAGGAGAAAAACCATTTGTATATCACATATTTCAATAAGTTTTTCTATGTGATTCTGTAAAATTATGGATTGAATAACCACTTACAATAGGCAATAACATTGAAAAATACCACTTAGAATAATCTCAATCAACTCATATTTTTTTTGTTAAAGATTTCAAATTTCATAATGCAACTCAGGTTCTCATTTGAGTCAATGCTCACTTATAATCATCATATATATCTTCAAAAACCTTAGGTTCAGAATCTTCTTTTGCTTTGTTTATAGTTCATTGTCAAATCAAAGAACCAAATGCTCATTCCAATGATCATACTATTTGAGTTCAATAAACTTTTTGAAATTCAGGTATACACATTATTCTCTTTATATACAAGTACTCAATTTTTGACAACTCTTCTACAAGTTTACTATTTGTAGGTTCAAGATTTAATTTATATATTAATGATGCTCTTTCACTTAGAAACTTTTGTTGATGCTCTGGTCAAAACAATGCTAACACCCACATTCAAGATCCTGCATATGGAGATAACTTTCTATAATACATTCATCAAGACTCCAAAGCATTCAAGAAGTATCAAGCAGCTTTCAAAGGATTTTTCTTATGAATATTTGATGTTTGAAAAATGTCTTCTTTGATTTTGTCTGCAACAACATTAGCATTCACAGATCAATCACGTCATAATTTACCTTTATTTGATTTTATTACTTGCATTATCTTTTCGTCCAACCACGTATCTCCTTCCATTTTCAAGTCAGCAAATGGTTCTGACAACAATCAAAATGACACAGCTCATAAAGTTCACTGCAATACTTTAGCTGACGCACTATTCATAAACCGAGAATAAAATCTTACTTTTCTCATATCTTCATAATCTTCTAATTTCTTTGTAAAATTAGATTTTATTGTTTTGAAAGTATTGATTATTGTCATGACTGATATCCCCCAAGGTGCTACTTCTGGCTGCTTTGACGCTGCCTTTAGTGATAATTGATTTATTTCTAAGTCATTCTTTGAAAGTGGATAAAGATTTTTTTCTCACAAAAACATCAACAATGCATTGTAGTCCATTTCTTTTGAAAAACCTCACTCTCAAGTTACACGAACAATATCATCTTCAAATGTTAATTTGTATGCATAATAATAATCTTGCTTTCAATCCTTTCATGTTTTTATTTGCTTTCATGCATATTGAATTTTTTCTCATTTTGAATTATTAAATCATTTTTTATCTTTTTTCAAACTCTTCCATCTATTCAAAGACGAAGAAATTCACTTCCAATCAGACTTCATTTCTGCGGTCTCAATATAACTAGCAAAATCTTTAAAAGTATTTAAAGTGGAAGTCTTGAATGCTGCTCAAAATGATTGATTCTTTCGATTAGATATGATCTCTGAGTTTATATCAAATTCCATTACTTTTCAATCATATTTTCATATTGATCATTCAACTCATCAAAGTTTTACTTTGAATTTTCTTGTATTTTCGTCAACACTAAATATATTAATTTTTAACCACTCTGATCAGTCTCAATATGCTACTGCTTCTCCCAATCTAAAATATAAGGTAATTCATCAAGTTTTCTTCATTAATAATTTCAATGCTTCAAAATCACCAAAATCTAATTCCTTATCTCAATACATACTAAAAAATTCTGAAGCAAAGTTATCTAGTTGCTTTTTATCATTATTAATTTTATCTAAAGGAGTTTCTTTCTTTCCGATATTGTCTGAATTTTCATTTTTTGACTCCACCATTCTACGTATCTTCTTCTCTTTCAACAACCTATTTTCCTTTTTCATTTTTTTTGATAATTCTAATTTTTGGCTTTCAGATAAGGCTGAAAAAGAATCACTACTTAATTTTGCAAAAAACAATCTTTCTATATCATTATCATCTAATGTCACTAAACAATCAACTCATTTTATTTCATTTTCACTAAATTTATCTCATTTACTTTCTCATAAAACATCTCATCACAAAACGTTTTCTGATAAATACAAATTTTTTGTCAAATAAAAATCTCAATTACTATTCTCATCTGGATGGTAATATCCTTCGTATCTAACTCATCATCTCTCTACAAATATTTTTTGAGATTTATGAAAAGAAAATTCTCAAATAGTAAAATAATCATCTTTGAACCACCTTCACAGTAATCCATTAGTAGATTTGTTATTATTCAACAAATTTAATTTTGCTTTGAAATCAAATGTATCAGTAGATTTAAAAGTATCTAAATCTAATATCTCTTCTCAATTTTCTCATATATATCTAAAATACACTCATCCAACTTCTATACTTTCCTCTCAAAAATGAATATTTCATCACTTCTCAGAAAAAATTCAATTTAAAAATAACTTATATGTTTCGATGTCTCATTTAAAATCATCTTTAATTATTCATAAAGTAGAATCTGAAAGATAATGATTATCAAAAATCAATTTCTTCATTTCAGCGTCTAATTGAACAACGTCAGTACAGTTATCAATTCTTGTCTTTAACTCTTCTTTTGAGGACTGTGGAAGACTATTAATTAGTTGTGAATAAGATCATATTTTGAATAGATTTTTCATTCTTTCAACTGTTTGAACCATTACCTCACTTACTGAGTCTAATCTATCAAACAAAGAAAGCTTTATAAACATATTCAAAGAGTCTGTAATTCATCATTCCAATGATTCTAAATCATCAGAATTCATTATTTTGATTACTTGATTTCTTGGAAGTGAAATGTTTACCAAATCATATATTGTAAAACTTAAAGAATTTATAATATTATCAAACTCTATAGATCATTGTTCATTTAACATTTCTATTGAATTAAACTTAGGTGAGTATAGGACTTTCCCTAAATTCGATTTATTACTAGCTATATTATTATCTTTTAAATCTTTATACTGAACTTTCAATTTCTTTATAAGTTCATTAAAAATCAAACTTATAGATTGTTGGTCCAAAAAAGATTTTCACTTATTCAAATCTCACAAATTTTCAAACAAAAATTTTCAAGACACTTCCATATCTTGTATATCTTCAAAAACTAATTTTCTATTTAACTTACTATTAATTTCTCAAATGATATTTTTATTTTGATCAGGGTTTGATTTCCAATACTTAATATATTCTAAAATATTATCAAATAAATTTGTAGAATCTAGTTGAGAAATATATTGATGCATATTACTAGACAAAACACTGAAAATTTCTTCAATAATTTTATTTGGTCAAGCAATTTTTCATTTAGAATTTCTTTCACTACCATTTTCTGAATTATTTTTTGTCATGATTTTTAATTATCAATAATAAATTAATAAATTATTATAATCAACTTAGCATTATTTGCAAATTTTGTGTTTGTATTTGTTAGAATATATTTAATTTTATGAAAAAGTCAAACTTGATAGAATTGTGTTGAAAATCAAAAGTAAAAAACTATTATTGAAAGATAATTTACAAATAAAGATAAAAAACATGAACAACATAATTACTGAATTAGACTGAATCCAAACTATAATTGCTGATATGCCTGACAGCTTCACAACTACTATTGAAATTTTTGTAAAAGCTTGAAGTGTATATGAAAATAAAGATAACAATTGAATATCTCATTTTTTAGAACATATGTTTTTCAAAGGATGAAAAAAATACGATAATCCAATGAAAGTCGCTCAGGCTCTAGACTGAATAGGTTGAGAATTTAACGCCTATACAAGTGATGATTATGCAGGATATTATGTAAAATCTGCCCCAGAGTATATAAGCACATCTTTTGATGTATTATCTGATATGTTAGTAAATGCTCAATTTCCAGCTGATGAACTAGAAAGAGAAAAATGAGTAATAATACAGGAAATAATGATGTATGAAGACTTACCACAAAAACTAGTATACGATAAATGGAAAAAATATTATTATTGAGATAATTGTTTTTGATGGTCGACCTTATGAACTATTGAAAATATAAAAAAATTTGAACAAAAAGATTTTTTTGAACACAAAGAATCTTTATACACAAAGGATAATTTACTTATTGTCGTAGCCGGAAAAATCCCAAACATTGAAGAATTAAAAAGTATGATAGTAGAATATTTTGGAAAACTTCCAAAAAGCAAAAAAATCCTTAAACCTAAATTTGAATTCCAAAAACCAGATAACAATATGGCGTTTTTTGATAAAAACACTGAACAAAATCACTTAATAATAAGCGCAGAATGATTTTCCATAAACAAAGAAGAATTATATGCTGCTAATTTACTATGAGTAATATTGTGATGAAACATGTCTTCTAGACTATTCCAAGAAATAAGAGAAAAACAATGATTATGTTATTATATAAGCTGATCACATTATGCTCAAGAAGAAGAATGATTGTTCTTTATTAGAGCTTGACTAGAAAAAGCAAGATTTGAGTTTTGATTGAAAGCTATTTACGAAGAAATAAGCAAAATTGCAGATGGTAAAATTACTCAACAAGAATTTGAAAAATCATTATGATACAAAAAATGAAAAACTCAAATGTGAATTGAAACATCAGATCAAATGTCTGACTTCTTGTGAGATCAGTATTTTATGAAATGAAATATAGAATCTTTGGAAACAATACTTTCAAAATACGAAAAACTAACATTGGATGACATAAAAAATGTAGCTTCAAAGCTAAAAGTAGAAAACTTATATTCTTTCTATATAAAATAGATAATATTTTTATTCTCAAAATCATATTCACTGAACTCCAAGCTTGTAGATATTTTTGATTTCATCTGAATTTAATTTGCGTTTGAAAATAACTAAATCGTCTATATATCAATCCCAAGTAGATATGTAATTATCTGTTTTGTATCAAACTCATATTCAAATTATTTCCAATAAACTATTAGATATATTTACTTCTCAAATTTTTTCTCAGTTGATATAAGAATAGAATTTGTTTCAGTCTGAAGACCAACTAGAATGGATCCATCAATTATTTGACTTTGTAGATATAGAGTTGAATCAATTATATCGATTTCATTCTCAATCCTTGTACCAATTACTTATTCATTGAGCAGTACTTATAACTGAATAAGATGAATTTGATCAAAGCAAACTCATAGTATTATCTTTTCAGTAACTATCTGAATCTATCTTTATCCAAGCTGAAATAGTCCAAGAAGATAAATTATTTAATAAAATATCTTCAATATCAATCCAATCGTAATTATTTCCCATTACTTGAGTTCAATTCAATTTGATTGCACTTCATATTATTCACTGAGTAAATTCAGGATTTCATTTTACTTCTCAATGTCTTTTGTTTGGACTTCTATCACTAAATGTGTTATTAAATGTCCAATATCAAAGTGAATCATAAGGGTTTGCCGCATATAACAATCAACTATTCTCCATATCACAATATACATTAATTGGAGCCACAGGTCAAACTCAATCTATATCTATATTGTAGTATCAATTATTTATAAATCACTTATCATACAATCATTTACAATTTACAATAACACATTGAAATCAATCCCATTCTGTATGTTTGAGACATGAAGGTATTTCTTTTGAAAAAATTCAACTTAAAATTCAATTATCATTTTTTAAAGTTAAGCTTTTACTTAGTTGTCAGTTTTCAATTGGCCTTTTAATAACAATATCAGTATTTTCAGAATGGTTATCTATTTTCAAATAGTCTGGAATTGTATAAGTCCAATTATTGTCTACATCAATAAATTGTTCAATTTCTTTTTTATTGAATAGAGTTTTTATTTCAAAATAATTTTTGTTTGCAATAAATGAACTTCATGATGAATTTTTTAGTAAATTCAAAAAACTTGATAAACTTACATCCTCCTTTTGGAAATAATCCAAAGCTTTGGATACACAAGTTATATCTCAACTCAAAACAAAATCTGTGATATCATAAGATTTTATAGAATTTACTGGTAGATTAACAATGCTATTAGGAACATAAAAACTATTATTAATATCACTTAAGTATAAGTATTCTATTCAACTTGATTTAATAGGATTTTTGATAAATAATGAAGGGATGTTCCGCAATGTATAGTTGCTATCATTTTTCAATATAATCCATCAGTTGAAACTTCCAACTGTTTTATTTATTCAATCTTGAGCATGAGTTTTTCACAATAATGAAAAATAATCATTATTTTTGTCCAAATAAGTTCTGACTTGATAGTATTTCATATCTGAGGTTACACTATATTCATAATAATTTCAATCAGAATCAAAAATTGGATTTTTTAATGAACTTACATTTGTAGTTGCATTTACTCAAAACACTCACTGATACCAAACAGTTTGGTTGTTATTGTCCAATATTTGAACAGGATTATCTGGTAAGGGATAGTTATCAACTCAGTTTGTTGTTATATATATATCTAAAGATTTCTTAATTATATTTAAGTCGGAAATTTTTCTACTGTCTTTTGATAATCATAGCCAATTTGATAAAAACAAAACTCAAATTAACGATAAAATTGACATTATTGTTAAAACAACAATTAACTCTATTAAGGTAAATGATTTAAATGATTTTAACAAATGATGTTTTACCATTTTGTTTTAATTTTTTATAAATTATATATTTATAATTATACATTTTTTTTATTATTTACAAGTGATTTTTCGTTAAAATGATTGAAATTTTATTATTAATGAAATTATGCTCACTGAGCCTCATCTATATCTTCAATAAGTTCAATATATTTTCTATTTAACAAGTAAAAACTTGGTCTTCATGATCATCATGTTCACTCTAACAATGGTATAAACCTAACTGTCTCTAACAACTCTCATAAATTATCTTTATTAGATATGTTTACATATCATACTTTAATTTCTTTTATTTTCTTTCAATCAAGCTTTACTGAAAATCTTATTCTTACTTTCAATCTTTTCACATCTGTTCTTAATATTTCTCATTTTGTATACTCTCAGTCAATGTCTGAAAACCAAATTACTCAATCTAAATTTACTCAAGATTTTTTATTTCATTCAATTAAGTTAATAGCATTATGTTTGTTTCACAATAAGTCTGATAATCTAGTATTTCACTCTAGATCGATTTTTCAATTTCTTGACTCATCCAAAAATACAGCTTTTACTGATGCATATTGTTTTTGTGACAACCATTCAGATAATCAAACTAAATTTTCATCATTAGGTTTTTTGGAATCTAATATTTTACAAACATGAGGTGAAGAATGACAAACATTTAATACTGGCTTATCATTTTGATGTTGAGATTTTTGATTAAGAATTCTATTCAAATTCTCTCTAGTTCTTTTCATTCATAATTGCCTTTCAACAAAATCATCATCAGTTTCCAACAATTCATCTACAAGATCAATAATTTCATTATCTTGTTTAGGTATAGGAGTGTTATAAGGAATTTTATTCATCAAAAAATTTAACATAATAAATCTAGACTTTAAGTAATATTTATTATTATTCAAAAGTCAATTGAAAATATATAAAAATTTTCAAAATATTATTTCTTAGAGTTAGTAATTTTACTGTATAAATAGTATGAATATACTAGTGGAATTAGAGTAACTGTTAAGATGACAAAAATAAAGATATACATTGGATGAAAACCAAAAAAGGCAGACAAAAGTAAAACTCAACCTCACAAAACAAAAACCCAACTTGCTACTCTATGAGTTTTTCCCCAAACTTCTTCATTTTCTAAACTCCATGGAGTTCTAATTCCTATAAAATAATTTGATTTTATTTGACTCATTGATTTTCACATTAGGATAAATAACATCCCCAGTCAAAACATCATGAAAAAGTTCATAGAAAAAGATGGAGTAACTGATAAAAATATAGTTACAAAATATAAATAAAGAAAAAAACATATAATATAATTTTTTAGATTTTCCCAAGCTCAGTCAAACTTTTTATACATTGCTTTTCTAGGATCCAAAAATGGAACTATTTCAAAAAACAAAAACAATATCGTAGAAAGAATTGGAAGCATTAATAGTGCAACATTTTTGCTTGCAAATCCATCTGCATTACCATTTATTCACCAATGTATTGGCATTTGCTCTGGCATATAATCAAAAATCATTGTATAAATCAAAAACATAAACAATACCATACCAACTCTCAAATACAATCATGTA
>JAZHDC010000190.1:0-9893 GCA_036541305.1 Candidatus Absconditabacteria bacterium | reverse complement strand
TTTTCAAATAAATTCATAAACTTTTGAAAAAGTTTTTTTAAAAGTCACTTAGTTAAGTTCTTTTCAATATTTCAAATATTTGAACTAATTCAAATAACACACTGTTTATTATCAAAATCTTGGTTAAATAAACTGCTATTATTTTGCATTTTTATATCATTTATTTCAATTGGTTCAATACAGCATCATCAAATTCTGCTATCATTTATTGCAATATAAGATCATCATTGTTTAATTCATTGGACAAGACATCAAACATTGCAATTAGTCTCTATAACATTGTAAGTTTTAATATTTCATAACTCTGAAAAATCATTATTTAATGAATGATTGTCAATATTATAGTTAAATAGATATTCTTCAATTTTATTTACTACTTCACTTTTTCAGATACTATTTAATCGTTCTAATCCTTTTACATATATATTATTTAAATCTCTTTTAATAAAATCATTATCAGGACTTTTTTTCAATATTTCTTGCAATATTATATTTGCTTTTTCAAAATTATTTATTGCTTCGTCATTTTTTCACATTGCAACTAGGGCTGCTCACAAATTTATATATACAATTATTATATCGATTTTTATAGAGTCATTATCAGGATTTATATTCAATATTTCTTGAACTGATTTTTTTGCCTTTTCGTAATTAATTATTGCTTCTTCATTTTTTCATAAATTAAACAATGCTAATCACATATTTGAATATTGTTTACCTAAATCAGTTTTATATGATTCATTTTCCGGGTTTTTCTTTATTATTTCTTCATATATTATCTGTGATTTTTCATAATTAATTATTGCTTCTTCAAATATAGATAATGAGAATAATATTATTCACTTATTCAAGAATACTTTACCTAAATCATATTTTATATTATCATATTTTATATTATCATTTTTTTTATCATTATGAGACAATTGTTGCAAAATATTTTCTGACTTTGAATAGCTTTCTAATGCTTTATTATGATTTCATAACCTTCTAAATATTACTCATTTATTAATAAACAATTTTGCTATATTAATTTTAACAGAATTGTTTTCTTGATTGTTTTGCAACATTTCTTCATATATTATTTGTGATTTCTCATAATTTACTAGTGCTTCTTTGTATTTAGATCATCAATATTCTTTTAATACCAATCACAAGTTATTATATACTCAAGCCAAATCTAATTTCAATAAGTAATTATCAGGATTAAATATTAATATTTCTATTAAGATTGCTTCTGCTTCATAATAATTCTTCCTCGCTTCTTCATACAATCTCAATGAATAAAGTTGATTTCAAAGTAAAAATAGTAAAATTCATATTAATTCTTCATTCTCTTTCAATATAATTATGGGCTTAATTCTTTCAACAAAATTACAAAATTTTAAGATTTCTATCTTCAAAAGTCTTCAATCATTTGCCCAAAATTCTACTATTTTAAATAAAGAACTATATACTTCATTATTTTTGCAAATTTCAGTCAATTTATCATTATAAAAGTCATATAATATAGTATATACACAATCATGCATTGTATACTCTATTTCTCTATTTTCAGATCTTGATTTTGATCAATTTATTTTGATAAACTTTTCATACTCATTCCATTCTTGCTGAGAGTATTCTATTTCCAATTTATCTAAAACTGGTTTGCTTATAGTTTTCAATATATAGACCTTTTGGATGAAAGAAGTTAAGATTTTATTATTTCAAAGAATTTTTTTTAATATTCTTACTTGCATATCTACAATAAATCTATCATTTTTCAAATGCAAATTTCATACTCAAAATATATTTATTCATTCACTTTTGATATCACTTATCAACTTAAATAAATCTTGTTTATCTTCTATATATAACGAATACAGAAGAGATAAAGTTATATTATTATAATAATTATCCTTGGTGCTACAAAGATTTTGTATTGTATTTATATGTGAATTGGATTCAGGCATATTTAGTTTTATAAACTCATCAAATTCTTCTTGATTGAAATGAGTAATATTGAAACTATTAGTATTATATTTATTTTCTAATGTTCTAGAAGTAATTACTACTTTTACTCCATTCTTGACCAAAATATCAATAATCTCTTCCATAAATAACCTATCTTCTTGAATAACATTTTCTATTGCATCCAAATAGATTATTGGTTTTGTGTATGATCTGAATAGATTACGAGTTCTCACTTTAAAAGTTATTTCATCTTTAATATCATTATTTAAATTATAGTTATTAGTAACATTAGCATTTTTCATATCTTTATAACAATCTTTTATATCGTAATATATATGAATATCATTATCTGATCATAGTATAGACTTTAAAACGTCAAATAAACTTAGATTTTCAATATCAAATTTATTATAATCTTCAAATTTTATAATTACTCATTCAGGATAATCAATCATCAATTCATCAATAATAGTAGATTTTCAACTACCAGACTCTCAGTACAGAAATATTACTCAACTGTTAATTGAGTCAATTTTATTTTTTATTTCACTTACAATTATTCTTTTAATTATATTGTCCATTTTTATAATTAAATTTTATAATTTAATCTTGCATCACTTATTATTATGAATACTGTCATCTATCTTTTTATTATCCCCTTTAATATCTATTTTTAATTCTTCATTATTATTTATTGAATTCGTGATTACAGTATCTTTTCCTTGAGCTGTTTTTTCTTTTTCAATATCTACCATACTTTTGATTTCTATAAGTTTCGCTTCAAATTCTTTCAATGTTACTTCATGAGAACTCTTTATTTGTTCCAATTGTATTTGTAATTGATCAACCTTTCTTTTAACTTCTATACTTACTGATCAATCAACTCATTTTACAATCTTAAGAGTTTTTACTACTAATATCATGACGATAATAAATCAAACTATCCCCGCCAGCCAAACAAACATTGTATTTGTATCCATTTTGTTTTGTTTATATTTACTAAATTATTATATTATAATAAAATATTATGTGAAATGCAAATAATAATAATAAACATTATTATATATAGGATATTATATGTAATAAAACACACATATTACTCATAATAATCTGACAATATTGAATTATTTAGAAATATAATATAGTGTGTAAGTTCTCAAGGAATATTAGAATTTACTACCTAATTCTCTTTATAAAACAGTCTCCCCCATTACCTTATCGTTATCTTAAAATCTTAGTATTTTTATGCGAAGGAAATAATTACTCAAATAATCTATGTAAATAGTATTGAAATCTAGATTATAATTATTAAAATATGTTTTATTATTATAATTTTTATTCTAAAATTTTATTTATGGATAAAAAATCACTCTCTGAAAGAGATATTTGTACCAAATTTATAAATCCAGCTTTGATCAAGGTTTGATGGGATTTGAAATCACAAATCAGAGAGGAAGTAACTTTCACTGACTGAAAAATAATTGCAAAAGGGAAAAGAATAGAAAGATGAAATAAGAAAAGGGCTGATATAATTTTGTATTACAAAAATAATCTACCTATATGAATTATTGAAGCGAAATGTAATAATCATTCTCTATGAGATTGAATGCAACAGTGACTGGAATACTCTAATATTCTAGATATTCCATTTGTTTACAGCAGTAATTGAGACTGATTTTTGGAGCATGACAAAACCAAATCACATTGACAAATAGAAAAGCAATTATCATTGGATGAGTTCCCATCCCCTGAAGAACTTTATAATAGATATATTGAACATTTGAATTTGAACTCTGAACAAAAAAAGATACTAGAACAACCATACTATTTCAGTATGTGATGAAAAGAACCTAGATACTACCAAAGAATCGCAATAAATAGAACCATAGAAGCAATATCCAAAGGACAAAATAGAATACTATTGGTAATGGCTACAGGAACTGGAAAGACCTATACTGCATTCCAAATTATTTGGAAACTATGGAAATCTAAAACCAAAAAAAGAATATTATTTTTGGCTGATAGAAATATTTTGTTGGATCAAACAATAAATAATGACTTCAAACCATTTGGGGAAGTAATGACAAAAGTACAAAAAAGACAAGTAAATAAATCTTATGAAATATATTTGGCATTGTATCAATGACTTACTGGAAATGAAGAAGATAAAGATATATACAAACAATTTAGTAAAAACTTCTTTGATCTAATAATAATAGACGAGTGTCATAGAGGAAGTGCTAGAGAAGATAGTGCATGGAGAGAAGTTTTGGAATATTTTTCTGGAGCTACTCAAATAGGTCTTACAGCTACACCAAAAGAAACAAATGAAATATCCAATATAAACTATTTTGGGGAACCAATTTACACATACAGTCTAAAACAATGAATCGAAGACTGATTTTTGGCTCCATACAAAGTAATTAGAATCACAATAGATATAGATGAATGACGAAGACCTACTAGCACAACAACTGACACTGATTGAAATCCAGTAGAAGACAGAATTTACAATAGAAAAGATTATGACAAAAATATTATAATAGATGATAGAACAGCAATAGTGGCAAAAAAAATCACTCAGTTTCTCAAAGAATCTTGAGATAGATTTCAAAAAACAATAGTGTTTTGTGTAGATATTAATCATGCTGAAAGAATGAGACAAGCACTTATAAATGAAAATGCAGATCTTGTGAACGAAAACGACAAATATGTAATGAGAATTACATGAGATAATGAAGAATGAAAAAAAGAACTAGATAATTTCATCGATCCAAGTGAAAAATACCCTACTTTAGTAACTACTTCTAGATTACTTACTACATGAGTTGATGTTGTAACATGTAAATTAATTGTATTGGATACCAATATAAATTCAATGACAGAATTCAAACAAATAATTGGAAGATGAACAAGAATCAGAGAAAATTATTGAAAATATTATTTCACAATAATTGACTTTAGACAAGCAACCAACAAATTTGCTGATAAAGATTTTGATGGAGATCCAGTATCTGTATATGAACCTGATATCGATTGACCAATTATAGATGGAAGAGATAATGAAAATATATGAGATGAAGACGAATGAACTGACAAACCAGTATATATACCATGAATAGATGATGAAGAAACAACACATAGAAAAAAAATAATAGTAAACTGAGTACCAGTTCAAATTACAAATGAAAGAGTTCAATATTTATGACCTGATGGTAAGTTGATAACTGAAACTCTAAGAGATTATACCAAGAAAAACATTTTGCACCAATACAAATCACTAGATTTATTCTTACAAGAATGGAATCAGTCAGAAAAAAAAGAAGTAATAATTAGTGAATTATCTAAGCAATGAATCTTATTTGAAGAGTTGAATCAAGAAGTATGAAAGGAAATGGATCCTTTTGACCTAATATGTCATATTGCATTTGATAAACCTGCACTAACTAGGAAAGAAAGAGTAAATAATGTAAAAAAACAAAATTATTTTGAAAAATATTGAAATGAAGCAAAGGAGGTAATAGATGCACTGCTTGAGAAATATGCAGAAGAATGAATAGAAACTATTGAAAATATAGAAGTTTTGAATATATGAGTATTCAAGAGTTTCTGATCTCCATTAGAAATCATACAAAGATTCTGAGATAAGAATAATTATTTGAAAGCATTGAAAGAAATGGAAAAAATGCTTTATGAAGTTGTTTAGAAATTAATATATTCAAATTATGACTAATGAACTAAAAGAAATTAAAAATCATAATATAGATTTAAAAAAAATATGAGATGATGCTTACATCTATTTCTTTGACAAATCAGATTCAATCGATAATTTTATAAAAAGAATTGATAATTATTTGCCTGAAGTAATTTTTACAAAAAAAGATATTATGGAATACAATTCTCATTTTGATAAATGATTTACTAAAATAACTATTAATGAACATTCAAAAGATTATTTAAAAAGATTAAAAGCTGAGTACACATCAATAAACAAAGATTATCCGTATAAAAATGCTTGAGAATTATGAGAAATAATTTTAACAATTTTTCAAAAAAGACACTTATGAGCAATTAAAGTTGTTTCTAAAATGTGAAATAGAGATAGTATTACTTTTAATATTCTTTGAAGAGATACTTCTTTTGTATATAAAGATTGAAATTGAAAAATATATATGCTTATCTGAGAATCAAAATTAAAAGTTAATTCAAAGAAAAATACAAATGAATGAGATTTAAAATATAATAAAGATAGTCTCAAAGAATGACTGTCAGATGCACATGATGATTTAAAAATATTTTATGACAATCAAATGAGTTTAAATCATGAAATAAATCTTGCAAGAAAATGATTAAAATATGAAATGGATGAAACAGACAAGGAACTGCTGGTTGAATATTTCATAAAAGATAATCCTAAACATTCTGATTTAATTTTTAAAAACGTAATTTTTGTATGATATACATTCGAAAATTATTTAAATTTTAAATCAGGACAAATTTCAGATGATGAATTCATAAATGAAGTTTTGTTGAATGTTCAAGAATCGTTTAATTCAAATAAAGTTGTATTAAAGAAAAATATTATAGATAATAATACTATATATTTTCTATTACCATTTGAATGTATAGAAACTGCAAGAAAAGAATTTGTAAATCATTACAATTTAGAAAATGTGTAAATTATTTCAGGAATTTTTAGATGAATTAACATTAAGCGAAAATTTTAAAAAATCATTTAATAATTTGTCAAATAATTATAATCTCAGTTTCCTAAAAATTGAAATGGAATTATATAAATTTGATTATTTAGAACTCAAAAAATTAGTTGAATATTCATCTTTACTAGCACTTAGTGATGATTTTTTTCATTTAGAATTATCACAAAAAATTAATTCATACTTAATATATTTATTCCCAAGTGACAAAAATTTACTATATGGAATTCAAATGATTTATGTAAGAGTTTGAAACTATCCAATAATTAAACAAGATATTTTTAAAGATTTTTCATTATCAGATTTGTGAAATTATACTCTTGATAATGATTTGATGGAAGAATATTTATCTGAAAAAAAAATATCAAAAATTATTATATGAAAAAAAGAAAGTTATTTAAATAAATTTCAAAAAGATATTTTAAAAGAAATACATAATAATACTGTAATAAGCATATCAGCACCAACTTCATTTTGAAAATCATTTATCGTAAGAACATACATAAGTCAAGTTTTTATAGACAAAAAAATATACTCTGTGTTAATAATTGTTCCTTCAAAAGCTTTAATTGATGATTATTTAAATGATTTACTGGAAATAAAAAAAATATATAATTTATCCTTCAATATTATTACTCATTTTATTTCTGATGAGTCTGTTGAAAATAAAGTTTTTATATTAACCCAAGAAAGGCTATTAGTAACATTAAGAAAAAATCCTCAAATATTAAAAGGTATAGATTTATTTTATTGTGATGAAGCTCATAAAATAGCATATAATTGAAGAGGATTTTTACTTAGGAGAGTTATTGAAGAATTTTTAAAATATAATTCGAAAAGTAAAAAAATATTTACTTCTCCAATTATAAAAAATCCAAATTATTTTTTAAAAAAGTTTTTTGTTTGATATGAAAATATGAAATCTTATTCACAATTAATAGAATATAAACCTGTAGAAAAAAACATATTTTTATATACTTTAAATACAAAAACAAAAAAATACTCAATATTTTCTTATGATAATATAAGTTGAAATTATAAAAAAAAAATAATAATAAACAATATCTGATTAAAAGAATGTAATGTAGAGAGTAAAAATATTCATGAAAATAATAATAATCTTTATAAAATCGATATTATAAATAATTCTAAATTTGAATGAAATTCAGTTATATATGTAAGTTGAAAGGAAAAACTAATATATTACTCAAAATATTTGTCAAAAATAAATA
Source organism: Candidatus Absconditabacteria bacterium (assembly GCA_036541305.1). Lineage (GTDB taxonomy): Bacteria > Patescibacteriota > Gracilibacteria > Absconditabacterales > Absconditicoccaceae > JAZHDC01. The sequence continues at coordinate 1,993 of JAZHDC010000190.1, read as the reverse complement.
TTAATTCACAAAAAATCATACCAGATGATGAAATAAAAAATATAAAAGAATATATAGAGGAAAATTTTTATAGTTGATTATATATATTAGATTTTTTAAAAAAATGAATATGAATTCATGCTTGATTTTTGCCCGTTTGACTAAGGAGTAAAATAGTTGAATTATTTAAAAAAGGTTATTTAAATTACTTATTATGCACTTCCACTTTACTAGAATGAGTAAACTTACCAATAAAGAATATCATATTACTAAATACTAATTCTTGAGCTAAAAATACTAAGTTATTAAAAACAGATTTTTTAAATTTAATTTGAAGAGCATGAAGATTTAAATACGAATTATCATGAAATGTTATTTTATTTAATGATTACGAAAATAAAGATAATTATGATAATTATTTAAACATTCAAGATGAAGAACTAATGATTAAAGATGTAGAATTCAACATATTAAATAAACCTGTAAAAAAAAATAAACTAGTAAGTATTATTATTAATAATGATTATAATTCAATTTATAAAATGGATGATAGAGACGCTTATGAATATATTTTTTATTTAATAATTAACGATCTAAATGAAATTAATAAATTAAATCTAAATGAAATTCAAATAAATAAAGTTAAATCCCAAATTGAAAATATAAAAAAAGACTCATTTTTTAACAAAAATATATCATATGAAAATGTATGAATTTCTCCCATTTCTCAAAAAGATTTATATTACAAGTTAAATTCTTTTTCTAATGAAGAATTAATTGATTTTTATTCACTTTTAAAAGATAGATTTAAGATAAAATGAGATTTAACGATTGTATTAGATATTTTGAATAATATATTTATGATTAAAAAATCAAATTATGGATTAAAATTCAATTCACAAAAAGAATATCAAAAAATTTTAAATTGGATTTGATGAAAATCAATTAATGAAATTATAAATATTGAAATATCAAATTATAAAAAATGATATCTATATTATCAAAAAAAAGAACCTACACAAGAAAAAATTGATAATAAAGTATTAGATGAATTAACTTATTATTCTAATATTATATGATTTTACTGGGTTAAATATATAAGAGTATTTTATAACATATTACTTAATATTTATATTGAAAAATGAATTTCAATCAATAAAGAGGAATATGAAAAAAATGTTGAATCTTTTCTATTTACATTAGAAACTTGAATTAATTCTAGTTTATGAAAATATTTATATTCAATATGATTATCAAGATCGATAGCAGTAAAAGTCAATAAACTATTAAGTATTTTTATAAAAGGACAAGAATCTTTTGATAAACAAATTATTAACAGTTTATTTAGCAAGAAAAGAGTAAAATTAATTTTAAGTGTTTGATTATCAAAATTAGCATATGATGAATTATATAGCAATCTAGATTTATAATTTAATTAATTAAATCCCCATGTCGTTAACAACACTAATAAAATGAATTCGCGATATAATGAGAAAAGATCGTTGAGTAGATTGAGATGCACAAAGAATTTCTCAATTAGTATGGATGCTTTTTCTCAAAATAATTGATGATAAAGAAACTGAGTATGAAACTATGAAAGATAACTATATCTCACCTATTCCACAAGATTTAAGATGGAGAAACTGGGCAAAAAATAGTGAATGAATTACTTGAGAAGAGTTATTAGATTTTGTAAATAATAAACTTTTTCCATGATTGAAAAACTTAGAAGTAAGTGAAACCAATTCTATTGCATTTATCGTAAAAGAGGTGTTTACTGATTCTTTCAATTATATGAAAAGTGGTACTTTGATGAGAGAAGTACTAAACAAATTAGAAGAAGACATTGATTATAATAATTCTAGCGATAGACACTTACTAAATGATATTTACGAAAATCTTCTAAAAGAACTTCAATCAGCTTGATCTTCTTGAGAATATTACACTCCAAGACCAGTAACACAATTTATAGTAGAAATGGTTAATCCTCAACTTTGAGAAAAAGTAATGGATC
>JAZHDC010000189.1:0-10046 GCA_036541305.1 Candidatus Absconditabacteria bacterium | reverse complement strand
GCGTTCAAGTATTGAGCTTAGTATTGTTATTTCTAGGTCTATAAGTTTTTTATCTTTATTTATGGTTATAGGTTGGATTTTATTTAGTGTTTTGCTTATATTCTTTAGTTATAATGCTTTTGGACAAGGTTTGAAAATTTACTATTTAGAAAGCTATTTAAGTCTTGTTTTGAACTCTTATCTTTTGTGTTTTATTCTTTATTCATTTATTCGAATATTTACTTGTATTTTTATCAAGTTTCTATTCGATTCCAAGGTTTTTCCTTCTACATAACTACGGTCTATCCGTAGTTTTTTTCAAATAATAATCGTTACAATCTCCAATCGCTATTGCCATCGCTATTTGCTATTGCGAAGCAATCCCTGCTATTGGGAAGCAATACTAATTCCATGAATATATTTTTTCTTGAATTCCTTGTTTGTTAAAATCTTATTATAAAACTCAAAAAACTCTCAATTATAAAATCTTTCAAAATTTTCGTTTATTAATATTAAATTATGTTCAAATTCTTTGTTTAGAATTATATTTTCCTTGGATCAGAAATTAAGTAAATTATCTATTTCTTTTTCTTTAGATTCTGATTTATTATAAAATTCATTGTTGTCTGTAACTCATTTTATGCTTATAATTGGGATATTTATTGTATTAGATAATTGTGCTACCCAAAATGTTTCCAAATCGTATAAATTTGCAAAATCATATAATTTCTTATCGTGTTTTCAAAGTGCAAATTTTGTTACAATATTGGAGTTTTCTATACTTTCAAATTTGTATTCTCATCTACAAAATCTTTGATTTTCAATTATATCTAAATAGTAAAGGAAGCTTCTATCAATTTTGTAAATATTTCATAGATTACTACTTATTCATCAACAACTCCCAAAATGTAACACAAAAGAGTATTTATTAGGATTTTGAAGAAGATGCTGTTGAAGTTTTAAAGCAAATACACTTCACTTTGGTTCGTTGAAATATTTTATTTCTTTTTCTATTTTTCATAGACTATTAGGATTTAATAGTTCTCATTTATAGTTAACTGCAATCAATATCATGTTTAATGTTTAATATTATAATCTTTATTATACAAATATAATTAGGTAAATCAATTAATTTTCAATTAAGAATTCTTTGAATTATAAAAAAAATCGGACCAAGAATCCCGGTCCGACCTTATTTGGTGAATACACCAATGTGATTGTTTATCCTTCCTCAACAATCGTCTAGGTGTGGTAGTGACCATTCAAATATAATCAAATATTTTGTCTATATTTGTATGGCCACTATATAACACCTAGAATTTATATTGCCTCTATTTGGTCCTATTTGTTTTACTGGTTTCCCCAAAGTCTAAGACTTTATACAAAACAATTAGGTTCCTACTCTATTCCTAGAGGGAGTAGAAGGTTCTCCCTAGAAGCTATATATTACTTATTATATACACTTTATCTCAATTGTCAAATAATTGTGCTATAATTTTATTCTTCTTCATTATTGGTTTCTGTCTGTTGCCTTTTAGCTTTTATAGCAAAGACAATTGTAAGAACAATAAATATAGACGCTATTATTCAAAAAACTCGAGCTACAATTTTAAGTATAGTAGAAAATATTCAACCTTTTGATTCGCATTTACCACAATCAATTTCACAGCTTTCACAATCTTCTCATTCTGAACAAATTCAGTCTCAACAATTGCTGATTCAGGTTCCGCATTTATCAGATGGTATTCAGTAATATTCTAAAATTTTACATAAATCAGTTTTTATTAGATTGAGATCTTCAATATCTAATTTTTTATTTTCATTCTCTTTCACTGCAATTTGCATAATTTCATTGATGTATCATTGAATTTCATCTCTATTTCAATTGGATTGCTCAATTTTTTCAAATAATCAATCTACTTCATCTCTACTAGAGTCTGATATAAATATTAAAATATTTGCTTTTGAAATATCATATTCACTAGATCATCACAAAGCAGCTTGAGTTGCTCAATCTGAAAGTTTCTTTATTACTAACTTAATTTCATTTTCCAAACTTTCATCTAATAACATCATATTTTCATCTAACCAATCATTAATTTGAATAATTAAAGATGATGTTTCAAGATTGTCTCATAAGCTTGCTTTAAGATTAGTAAGAAGAGTTTTTAAGTATACGATTGAATCATCTTTATCGTCAGCTATTTTTTCAATTATTAGATTTATTGAATCATAATCATCTTTGAACTCTGCCAATAGTGTATCGTCAGCATCTAGAAAATTTACTTCAATATCTTTAGTAATTAATTCATCTCAATCATAATAATATATTCTACTAATAGTACTTAAGCTTCATGGCTTATATACTACCATTTTTTCTTTTCAGCAGGCAAAATCTCTGTCATTATCAGATTCTCAGTCTCAATTTGAATCATTTAGTATATCAATATCTACAAAACAATCTCATGTAAGATTATTTTGAATATAGTATCATACGCTATTATCTAGATTATTTCAAACACTAATATTATAATTTCAACCTGTGGATCTTTCTGCGTTAGGAATAGACAAAAATGTTAAATCTTCAAGTGTATCTCTTTCAATATTAATCAAGACTTTTCCACTCATAGATTCTTGATTTCAGTATTTATCTTTTAGACTAAGAAGAAGATTCTTATTTCAATCATCTGGATATTCGAATAAGAAAAACTCCTTTGAGTTAATCATGTATTTTTTATCTTTTTTACAGTGAGGCAGTTTTAGACAAAAATTTCTTTCTTCAATATCTCAAAAACTAATATCTCTAACCAATATTTTGGCTCATATAGAATCATATAAAAACATTGATTTCAGTCATTTTTTTACTTCAATTTTTTCAGAATAATCAATACCTGCATAACCTCTATAAATTACCTTTACTTTTGGTTTGTACTTTCAAGGTTCTTTGTAAGTGTGAGTTACTTTATCTTTTTTTGTTGTTAGATCGTAACTTCAGTCTCCATCAAAATCATATTTTATAATTCTAGATCACTTGAAATCTGGTCTTTTTGATAATATATCTGCATTAACAGTAAATGTTATTTCATCTCAAACATTTGAATTTACTCTATCTGATTTTAGAGATACCATAGGTATATCAGGATTCTTTGTGTCAGGTGGAAAAATAATAAGAGGTCATTGTCAAATAATTTCTTCACTAGTAATACTTTCATTACTATCGTCATATATTTCCACTCAAAAACTATATTTTCAGCTAATTCTAGGAATCGAGAAAACAGTATTTGCTACATTATTAGGAGTTATTTTTACTTCAAGTGGTGATTCAGGATCATCTTTTTCATAGTAGTACCATCTAAAATGACTTATTTGTCAATCTAAATCTCTTGCTCATTGTGCAGTAACTTTTACAATAAGTGGGTCAAAAACATTTTCAAAGATGTTACTATTATTAGTCTCATTGAATCAGATTCATGATTCATTTCAGTACTGTGGGTATGAAAGTACAATATTGCTAATTTTAGGTAAGGAGTTAACAACTTTGAACCAAACTCTACTTGTTTGAGTTTTTGATATATTTAAATCTTCAATTGAAATATCAATATAACTACATCAGATTTCAGAAAAATTATAATCAATTATATTTCTGATTTTTATATCATCATTTTGTGGTTTAAAATATATTTTTAGATTGTTATTTTGTCATTTTGCATTTACTGAACTAGAAGCATTTAATATAAATTTTTGATATCTTTCAACTGTATAAGCAGGATTGTCTATATAATCTCAATTTGAATCTTTGATAGAACAAAAAGTATCTGAAACAATATTTGTTTCTGATTCAAAATATACTTTGTATGATACAATTGGGTTTCATTTTTCTCATACAAATATTTGACGATTAATTTCATTTTCTTCTCACGAAACACTGTTAACTTTTAGCTTTACAGTGTAAACTCATACTTTGGAATATTTATGAGTAATTCTATTTGAGTTTGTTTGTCTTGTTATTTCATCTCAAAAGTTCCACACATAATTTGCAATAGTTTTATTTGAGTTCACTGAAAAGTCAAAGTCTTCTCACCATTGAGCTACTATTGGAGTCACAATAAGTTCAGGTCTTAGCGTTGATTCAACTTTTATAGTTTTTTCAATCTCACTTATTTTTCAATAAGAATCAGTAACAGTTAATTTCACTATGTGATTTCACACTTCGTTAAATGAGAAGATAGCTTTTGCTCAATCATCAACATTTTTTATATCAACAGAGTTGGTATTTAGTACTGACCATTCATATTTTAGATTATCAACTTTATTAAGTACATCATAATCATAAGATGGAGTAGCATCTAATACAAACTGTGAAGGATATTTCCGATCTTTAACTGGTGTTATTGTAAACTGAGCTACTGGACTTGTAGATTCAACATCAAATTTGAGCACATCTGAATCTTCTTCTCATTGATCTGTATTCACATTAAGCTTTACCGTGTATTGTCAAGGAGTTGTAAATTTTTTCATAAATGATTGAGTTTCAGAGTAGTCTCATATAGGATTTGCATTAGGGTCATAGATTGTCCATTTATAAGACTTGATTTTTCACAAAGTTGAATAAGATGCTCAAGCATCAAATGTATATGTAGTTGAAGTGGTTCATCTTCAAGGATTTGCTTTGATAGTAGCTATTGGATCAGATATTGTTATTTGATAACTTTTTGAAACAACATTGTTTTCATTGTCTCGAATTGTTAGTGTTACATTATATCTTCATTCACTTCTTAATTTTGCACGAAATGGAGCAGGATTTCAATTGTTTTTGTCTTGTATGTCAAAACTGTCTCATGATTTTATTTCCCGTTTGTAGCTAGTTATTTTTCTTTTTCAAAGTGGAACAGTTCAACTTCAATCAAATAGAATTCCTCTTTCAGCTTCTTGGGTTGAATATTTTACGCTATAGTTTTCTAATAGTTGTTTTCAGTTTGCATATACTTTTATTCTTGCTGCTTCAGGTGTTACATTTATACTTATATTATCGCTACCATCTAATACTCAGTTTTTATTATTTGAACTTCTTACTGTTAGGTGAACAACATAGCTTCAAGCTCTCTCAAAAGTATGACTAATAATTGGTCATTTACCAATAGCAATTAAAACTCAATCCATATTTTTGTAATACCAATAATAATTGTTCTCTGGTATAGTCTGATCTGAAGGGTCTACCGATCTAGTTCAATCGAATGTTACTGTAAAGGGAGCAGATCATTGTTTGCTTTTTACTGCTATAGATGCTTTTACTGAGTGTTTATCATTAACTTCTTTTATTATTTTATCTAGTCAATCAATACATTGATCTGAAAAACTTGCAAAATCATCATATGAATATGCTTTAGACAGTTTTGCTGAAGTTATTTCACATTGTTTGTATATAATCTTGTATTCAGAGTCTGTTGGGAAGTTTGGAAAAAGCGTTTTGAAGTGTCAACTTAATTCACCATATAATTTAGTTGGAACGCTAGCAGGTCAAGATGTAGTTTTATAAGCTTCAATATCTTCAATTATATTGATGACTTTTTTATAAGAGTTTTCTATTCGATAGTTAGAATAATATTCGTTAGGCAATCAAAAAGAAAAGCTAATATTTAATATAGCTATTCAAACTAGATATGGTATTGCTTTTATTTTCATCACAATAATTTTATAATTTATAAATTATTAATATAATATTTTAATTATTTTTTTCGTTTTTGCAAATATTACAAGTACTTTTTAATTTGAAATCTATTTAAAAGACAACTTATTTGGAAAATCTAGAATTTAAGAAAGTTAGAGTATCTAAATCACTATAATTCCATCTTTTTCAGTATTTTTCTAATCATTCTGAGTAATTAAATGGAATTACATATCATTTAATTGTATCTGTAAATTGATTGTTAAAGCTTTCTAAAAAGTGCTTATTTTTTAGAATGTCTCATATTATTATCAAATCTTTTATGTTTCCAATATGTTCAAGTAGCCATGCACAAATAGTGCTACTATAGAAATTCATATTTCTTTCTATTAATTTGTTAGAGATTGTATTTAATTCTTCATTTCAAAATGAATCATAATAAAGCCTAATAATATCGTCTTCTTGAAACATCTCTTTTAATTTACTCATTCACATATTTAACTTTTCAATTTTATTATAAGATCATTTTTTTACTGTAATTAGTTTTATAGTGTTTTTGTAAAAGTATAGTAAATTTATACTTTTTGATGATTTAATTTTTTTTAGATAATTTATAGTAAAAAAACTCTGAGGATATATTTTGAACCTTGTGTTGTCTAGTTTTCAGCTTCAGATTATTTTGTTGAACATGTATGTAAAGTCTTTTTTTAGGAAAAATAAGTTTAATTTAAAGTGAATTTTTCACTTTTGCCCAATTAAGTAATCCTTTTGTTCAAGTCCTACAAAAATATCATCAATTGAGTAGAATATTCTTTCTCAAGGTTTTCAATAATTAATTAGTATATATTCATATTTTTCATCAATGATTTCTTTTATCTCATTAATATTGAATGGAGTTTCTTTTTGTACAAAAACATCAAATCACCAGTTCATAAACTTATGTTCGTCTAAAAGAAAAATTTTGTTGTCTAAATTGTCTATACTATCTAAAAATGACTCTATATCATTTAAGATAACCTTTTTTTGAATTTTATTGTTTTTCTTTTCTGTCAGAATTAATCATCATTCAATTTCATAAAATATTTCCATTGTAAAATTATTATATAAATGTTTGACAAATTACATATATTTATTTATAATCATATATAAAGATTTTTTTCTTTTTTTAAATACTAAATTAGATAATGAGTGAAGATTGAAAAATTCCTTGAGATAGTGGAACTCAGTGAGTGAGTCCTGAGATAAAAAATTTAATTAGAAATCCTGATAAATACAAAGATTATCTTTTACAATTAATGGTAGACAACGATTCATCAGATATGTATCTTACTTGTAATGAACCTCCTTGTATCAGAATTTATGATAAAGTATACAGAGTAAATCAACTACCAAAACTAGATGCAGAGAATCTTACAGAGCTTGCTTATATGTTCATGGATGAGTTAGAGTGAGAACAATTTAGAGAGAATCTAGATATAGATCTTTGACATGGTTATAATTGAAGACGTTTTAGAATAAACATCTCCAAACAACAAAAAGCTATAATGATAGTATTTAGATTGTTAGCTTGAAAAATTCCTACTTGTGATGATCTACATTTGCCAGAAATATTTAGAACATTAGTAACTAGGAAAAGTTGAATTATATTGGTTGCATGACCGACTTGATCATGAAAGTCCACAACTTTAGCTGCTATGATTGAAGAAGTTAATCGCCAATTTCAAAAGCATATTGTAACTATTGAAGACCCAATTGAATATGTATTCACTCCTCAGCAATCTGTAATTGAACAAAAGCAACTTTGAAGTGATATTTTAAGCTTTTCAAGAGCTTTGAGAGCAGCCTTGAGACAAAAGCCTGATGTGATACTTTTTTGAGAGATGAGAGATTTGGAAAGTATTCAAAATGCAGTAACTCTTGCAGAAACCTGACATTTAGTTTTGTCTACTATCCATAGTAAATCATCCGCCCAAACTGTAAATAAGATTATTGATAGTTTTCCTTCTGATGCTCAAAATCAAATTAGAATTCAGTTGTCTGAAACATTGGCAGCTGTAATTTCTCAAAGACTTTGTAGAAAAAAGAGTGGGAAATGAATGGTTGCGGCTCATGAAATCATGATAAATAATACTGCTATTTGAAATCTAATTAGAGAAAATCAAATAAAACAAATAAATAATATTATTCAAACAAGTAGAGGAACTTGAATGCAACTTTTAGAAGAAAATCTAATTGAGTTAGTGGAAAATTGAACTGTAGACCTTGATGTAGCAACAGCTACTGCTAATAATCCTGGATATATTATATCTGAAGTTAAAAATAGAGGTATTATTGTCTAATAATATCAAATAAAAACTTGAAATCAATAATTATAATTCTCAACATTGAGTAGTTTTTTTATTCTAAAAATATATCATATATATCAATATTCATATCTATTTTAGACAATAAGTACTTTGATTAGTATTTACTTCATAATACAATCATTTTTTGTTAATATCTATAATTCCATTAAATATTTCAATAATTAAATTCATTCGTTCTTTGTTAAGCGAATCAATTAAAGAAACTCTTTTCATAAATTCAGCTTAATATTTTTACTAAATCATTATAACTTAGATATTTTCAATTTAGCATTTTTTCTTCGTTAAGAATTTATATAACTAAGTTTATTTCATTTTTAAAAATTTCATTAGTAGATATTCATCAACAAAAAAAATCTATATGAATTAAATTTGCTCATATAATAATTATAATACTATTATTAATGATTTATAATTATTTTTTCGTATCATTTTAATAAGATTCATTATAAAGACCCTAGCTGATAAGTTCAAAACGAGGCATACTTATTCAATTAATAATTACTTCTTCAAAAAACATATCTAAAGGTCTTATCCATATTTTCTTGTTATCATTTTCATTTCAATTTAATGCTTTGTATATTGCATATTCTTTTAAATTCTCTGTATGTTTTCATATTCCAATTAGTTCATATTCATTTCATTTATAATGTTTATATTTTCATAATTTAATTTTATTATTCATAATAATTAATTGTAATTTACAAAGTTTCATTTTCAATATTGTCAAAAATTATTTTTTCTTTTATGTTTGTTTCAAATCAATCCAAAAATTCAGTTATTTCAGGATTCTTTTTGATAAGTTTATCTAAGCTATTTAGTAGGATATCGTAATCTCAAGATTTTGGATAAACATAAGTGATAGGATCTAATAGTCAAGTAGGTCTAATTATTTGCTCAACTAGCTGTCCAGAATTTTTTAACTCATATTCTGCAGGAGTTGCTGATACAAATAACGTTTTAGCATTTCATTTTATTTTGTCTTTAATGAATTCAATATTATAATTATTATTCTTTATACTATCTGGTAAAGTCCATGATAATGTCATTTCCAGCTCTTGGAAATTTAAAGGTCTGTGTTCAAGTGCTGACGGCAGTCTAAATCAATGATTTACCAAGCTTTGTTTTCTGCTTGCATCTCATGATGGCATAGCTCTTAGTTGTGGTAGCGTCATATGAGATTCGTCTATTATCAACAACATGTCCTGTGGAAAATAATCAAATAGAGTATTTGGGGGTTGTCAAACTTGTCTGTTATCAAAATATAAAGAGTAATTTTCTATTCAATTTGTAAATCATGTTTCCCTAATCATTCTAATATCATAAATAGTTCTTTTATTTAGTCTCTCTGCTTCAAGTAATTTTCACTGAGACTTTAATTGATCCACTCTATGAAGCATTTCATCATTAATCTTTTGTAGTATTACTTCCAAATTTCCCATGTCTTGAATGAACTGGTTTGCAGGCCATATAGTAAGGGATTTTTCAGTAGACTTTTCTTTGAATGTTAGAGAGTCTTTTATTTGAATCTGTTGAAGAGTGTCATAATCAAATATCAACCTATAAACGCATTTCTCAACGCTACTATATATGTCTAGTATTTCTCATCTAAAGTCAAATACTCAAGGTTCTACATTAGATTGTAATGGTTTGTATTGCATTGCAATAAGAGCTTTTTTAATTTTGGTGAAATCGTATTTGTTTCATACTTTAAAAAATAGTGAATTTTCTTTGAAAACTTCTTTTGCTCAAATACCATAAAGAGCTGAAACGGAAGCTACAACAATAACGTCTTCTCTAGTTAGCAATGAAGCCATTGTTCAAAGTCTATACATTTCAATTTCTTGATTTATTGTAGATTCTTTTTCTATGTATGTATCTCTTTCTGCAATGTAAGCTTCAGGTTGGTAGTAATCAAAGTATGATACAAAGTAATGAACAGCGTTTTCGGGAAAAAAGTATTTGAACTCGGTTGCTAATTGAGCACAAAGAGTTTTATTGTGAGATATTATTAAAGTTGGTTTCTTTATTTCTTTGAT
>JAZHDC010000188.1:0-10215 GCA_036541305.1 Candidatus Absconditabacteria bacterium | reverse complement strand
TTTTACGATGTAACCGAGGGCGAAGTGTTGGTGGATGGCATTAACGTAAAAGACTGGTTAGTTTAATTTGATTTTGTAATATTTATTGTTATAAACTATATTTTATAAATATATTAAATATGTGAAAATATCAAGATAAATCTCTTTGATCTCAACCAATTCCTCAATTACTAATTAAATATATTTTGCCTGCAGTTATTTGAACCATCTGACTAGCTTTATATAATTTGATAGATAGAATATTTATTTGACATTATGTAGGAGAGCTTTGAATTGCTTGAATTACATTATCATTCCCATTTTTCTTGATAATAATGGCTACATGAATGTTTTTTGGAATTTGAATTTGATACCTTACTTCTATCCGTTTGTGAGAATGAAATAAATCTGAAGCAGAGAAACTTTTGTGAAATGCTTTTTTTATTTACACAATAGTTTGACTTATTTGGTTGATATTAATCAGGCCATTCACTGACAACATACTTATGCTTTTTTGAGCAACTGCAAAAACCTTGCCCTATGCCTCTGTTTATGTAAAAATCATTTTGTTATGAGTAGTATTACAGTATTATTCTATGGGATTGTCTAGTTTTATTCGTTCTGAGTGAAGTCCCAAAGCATCAATGATAATATTTTTAGTTTGAACAATGCTTAATATAATTTTAGATTATGTTTTCTTAGAGTATTTTCATTGGTGAATGGCTTGAGTAGCATATGCTACAGTTATTTCTTTAATAGTAAATGCCACCCTAACAGTTTGATATTTTGTGGTCGGCCCATCTGTACTAAAACTTAAACTAAAAAATATTAGATTAAATCTAAAACTAGTAACTCCTTGATTAAAAATATGATTAGCACCATTAATTTTACAATCAATGAATGCTTTTATTGCAATATTTACTAATATAGTAATTTCCAAGTATTGATGAGATGAGTGAGTCGCTTTTATAGGAATTACAAACACTATATCAATGTTTGTATGAATGATGTTGATGTGAGTCGCACAGTGAGCTCAGCCAATTTGGTGATATAATTACTGAGCAAAATTATATGATAGAGTAATTGTTACTACAAAGTATATTCTTGGAATTACTTTTGTCGTTTCTTTGTTTGCAACTTTTATTATTCAAGTTTTTCCTTTACAAATATTTAATTTGTTTATAGATTGAAATAATAATTTATTGTCACTTTGAATTAGTTCATTCCAGATATATTTATTTTTCATAGTTGGTTTATCTATGCAGATGGTCAGTGTTATATTCTTTCAAGCAGTAAATCATCCTAAGTATGCAATTTTTATGAATATATTTAAACCAGTTTTATTTGTAGTTTCAGTATTGATTCTTACTCATTACTTTGGGTTAAAATGATTTTGGTTTTGAGCACCAATTGCCGATTTGATTTGATGAGTTGTTGCATTTATTTTGGTTTTGAGACTTGTTAGGAAACTAAGATTGCTTCGCAATAGTCAAATTGCTTCGCAATAGCTTTTAGCAAATAGCGATAGCGATAGGAGAAGGAAGATTGCAGTTGATTAATAATTGTTATAAATTGCAATCTAGGATATTGGAAATTGAGATTGGAGATTGTAGTAGATTATTACAACTATGTACTATTTCCTATCGCTATCTGCTAATTGTGTAGCAATTCCCATTGCAATCTGCCAATTGCGAAGCAATTCTGCAATTCCCCCCTTAGTACTTGGTACTATGTTTGTGTTTATAGGAATAGTATTTTTTCCTAACAAAAAAAGTAGCAGAAATTCCTGCTACTTAATGATAGAATGCTATCAATTTTTTTTAAAATTTTTTCGGGATTGGAGTGTAAAGGTTTGGATTTACGAAGTTGTCTTCTACATCTTGAAATCGCAATTTTTTTTGTTTTTCGCTCTCAGGTTGCTGATCATCTTCCTTTTCTTTGCATTTGCAATTGCAATGACCTTGGGTTTCACTCAATCTTTGTAGTTTGGGTAGCATAATTTCCTCCATTTTATAATTTATGCACTTTCAGTAAATACATATTTTAAATAAAAAATCAAGCTATTCTTACTTGAAATCTGTAATTTCTTTTATATAATTATTGATTATTATTTAAAATTAACTACATAAAATGGTAAAAAAATTATTATGAATTGTGATTTGAATTTGTGTTTTGTCATATTGATTAGCATTAGAGAGTACATCAAGTTCAGCAGTAGTACAAGTAGTTTCATACAAACAAATCTTTGGTATCAATGTGCAAATGCTTGGATGGGGAAGTGCCTCAATAATTGATTCCAATTGAATTATAATTACTAACAATCATGTAGTAGATAATGGTAATTGATGAACTGCAGATATCTTCAATATTTGCGTATCCAATAATATTTGAGAGAAACCAGATTGTAATTATACTGCATCTCTTATTGCAAGAGACAAACTTATGGATATAGCTATGTTGAAAATAGATTCTACTGATTTAAAATGAAATCAAGTAGATTACAGTAGTTTTGAAAAGTTTGATATAGATTTCAATTACAAGCCATCATTACAAGATGAAGTAATTACTATTGGTTTTCCTTGGATTGGTTCTCAGACAATTTCTCAGACTAAATGAATTGTTTCATGAACATCTAAATATAACAATTATAATTACATCAAAACCGATGCAATGATTGCAGGTTGAAATTCATGATGAGCTATGATCAATAAAAATGGTAAATTAGTTTGAATTCCAACATTTTTAGTTGGTTGAGATCAAGGTAGTAATATGTGATATGCATTGTCAATTGCAGAGGCTAAATCATTTATAAGTAAAAACATCCATAAAGAACCTACTATTATCCCTTTGGAAATAGATTTTGTTGCTTACAAAAACAAAATTGATGATATAAATAAAAAGTTACTTGTTGATGATTTGATTTTCAAAATACAAATTCCAAAAGAGTATGAGGTAAAAAACTACTATGAGAATAAAAAAATAGAGCTATCTCCAAAAAAAGACTCTTCTTACTTGGTGTCTTCATTTTCTGCATATATTCAACAAACACCAAAGTTAGAAACAGAGAAAGATTTGTTTTATTTACTTGAGTTGTTGGGATTTTATTCCAAAGTAACTGACAACATCAAAAAAGAAATCATTGGTTGAATTACTTTTTATACTGCTATCAGCAAACAAGATTTGAATTATTGAGCACAAGAGAATGAAAGAGTTTATGTTTGAAAAATTAATAATGAAAATCTGATAGTATTGAAAATAGTATTGAACAAAACAGAAGATAAGGAAATAAATGAAAAAATTGATAAAGAACTAAAAAGATTTTTTCAGTGAGTTAAATTTACTACTGTCAATATTGACAAAATCAAACCACAATTCAAATTAAAATCTCCAAAGCTTGAAATCTTGGATTTAACCGATTCTTTTGTAAATGAGTTTGATGGATGAATAGTTAAATTTTTGGGAAATCTATATGAATCCTATTATATTTTATTATATCCACTGACTTTGGAAGATTGAAAGTGAAAATCAGTATCAGAGATTTATAAAATCAAAACAAGAGACGTTCCACAAGAAAATAAAACTCTGATAAAGTTTAAATGATATGAGTGATATATGACTTGTAAAGATGATACTTATCCTGCTATTGATGAGAATGGTAATAATATTGCAGTAAAAGAGTGTGATATGTATATATTTGGAGGATTGAAGGAACCTAACTGAAATGAATATTATTTATTAATCAGTCTAATTGCCAAGTCTGATGAAATCCAGAAAAAGTTTCCTCAGTTCTTAGATTACATAAATAGTAACATTGTTCTACAACCACGTTGAGATGGTTCTACTTCAATTCCAAATATTATGAAAGATAAAGAAAGTTTGAATTTTACTGATTTGTGATTCCAAACTACTGAATACAAGAAAATGTTACAACTGTTAGTTAAGTACAAAATAATCCCTAATTCATCTAAATTGGAACCTTACAAACCTCTAACTTGGGGCGATTTTGCCTTTATGTACACAAAAAATGTTTATTGATTTGATTTTACAAAATCAGCTAAGTTTTGCAAAAATGTACCATGCTTATTCTTGAGATATGATTTACAAGTTAACGATACAAAAACCAACTTATATGATTTATTGAAAAAAGTTAATATTCCTTTTGATGAGTATGTTGATTCTGATAAGGCAGAGGACTTTACAATAGTTTTGGATATGTTGTTAGCTTGAGTCCCACATCAAAATATCAATGAAGAGTTGATTGCAAAATATTACGAAAACTCTACTGATGATTATTTCTCTGATATAAACAAAAAATTGAATCTTTTGAAGAATAAATACTTTGGTTCCAAAAAAATTGACCTGTCCTATTTACTATCTTTTGGTGCAGACTTTTTCCCTACAAAGCAGCTTTATTATGTTGATGGTAGAATAATTACTACTGACTTATACAACAAAAATAATTATCCTTTTTCTTCAGTAGATATTACTTTATTTGATGATGAATGTTTTGAAGCAAAAGTTTGCTATCCTGTATTGAGTAAGTGAGCAGCCCTTGAGCTAGTGGCTAAGAATATGGATTTTGCAATGTATGATAAGACTCTTATTGACAAAAAAGACACTGTTTTGTATGAAGATTTAGAATTTGAATACTAATCTGTTTACAAAAGTTTTTTATATGATTTTTCCATTATTCAGCTACTGCTTGGCTTTATTATTTCTATTTCATAGGTCAACATTTCTTGTTTTTTATTTATGTTTTATACATAATATAATTTTAAAATAATCTAAAATGGATTGAATCTATAGTTTATTTTATTATAATTATTATAATTTTAAATTATTATTGATATAAAATGGCAAAATCTATAAAAAAATTCCTAAAATCATTTACACTAATTGAGCTGATTATTGTGATAGCAATTATTGTTGTACTGTGAGCATCTGCATTTCTAATGCTTTCACAGTGGATGAGTAAAAGCAGGGATAGTAGAAAAATATCTGATTTAAGTAGAATTGACACAGCAATAAATATTAGTTTTACTAGCAAGGATAAATTGCCTACACCAGACAATAAATCAGATATAACATTTTGAGGGGCAAAGGTCTGGGAGCTAGGATTTTTCTGAGATGATGCAGTAAATCAGATTGGGGGAGCGTTAACCAAGACACCATTTGATCCAACTACTAAAGCTTGGTATAGATACGCTGTATGGAATAATAAATATCAATTATGAACGATTATAGAAAACGAACAATTTTCCAAATATTTGAATAGAACTTATGCCCAAAGCTACTTTACCAAAGTACAATGAAATTACAATCAATCAATTATTGTAGCTAAAATATGAGCAGATGATGTGATAATCCCAGCACCAAGTTTGATCGTAGATGAATTTGAATGAGAAGAAAAACTATTAGAAGAGGAATACTTTTGGACAAATAAAAATAGTTATGATTTTTGAGAAGAACAAAAAAATAAGTTACAAGTACAAACATTGTTTTCATGAGATATTAGTGAATTGCAAGATCCTGACACTTTCAATGAATTCAAAACTAAGTTTACAGATACATATAGCTGAGGAGTTTATGTAAAAGAACTAACACAAGACTTAGATGAAAACAAAATAAAAGAAATAGTCAGTGCAGAGTTGAAAAAAGTAAGCTCCCAAAATGTAATAGTGCAGTATCTTAGTTGTGATTGAATATCAAATTGACAAACTAAATTATTTTACAAAGAGAGTAACGTAGCTTTCTGACAAAGTTGTGATTTACACAAGAAAGAGTTTAAGTGTGAGAATTGAGTTTGGAAAGATTGAACAAATAATGCAGATTTAGAATTATATAAATATACAAATTGTGTAATATGACCATGAACTAATTGCCAAGCGGCTACAAATTTACAAAAATCTACTACTAATTTGGATATTGTTTTTGATATTCCAGCTACTAATCATTGATTAGGATTTGAAGTTGAAGCAATTATTAATGAGAATAATTGAACATACAAGTATAGTTTGAATTGAACTTGTAGTAATTGAATATTTGATAATATTATTTTGTGAGCTCCACAATTACAATGATGTAATTCAGACTTTATTGAGAGTGATTGAAGTTGTATATATAATGCTAATTGGACTTGAAATAATTTAGATGGCTTTATCTTTGAAGTTTCATGAGAAAATAAGTATCCAATGAACTGTAATGGATTGTTGGTAAGTACAATTCCAAATTTCAAATACTGAACTGATTGACCTTGGAATTGAACTAAGTTTGTAGATTGAGTTTATTGGATAAAACCTAACACTGATCCTGCATTCAAAGTTTATTGTGATATGACTACAGATTGAGGTGGATGGACTGTAATGGTTTCCACAGCAGTAAATCAAGCTAGTTTTGATTCTGTAGATTATCATTGGGATATTACTAAATCTTGGAATTGGAAAAGAACTTGGGCAAATAAATTGACTTTTACTCAAGCCGCTATTAAATATCAAGAATGAAATTTTCAAAAATTAGATTATAATACTACTTATCAAGCTTATTATAATAATAATTATGCTGTTCAATTAACTACAGATAATTGTACTGCTCGGATAAAGAATAGATGTGGTTTGAGTTATCCTATCATATCGTGGTGATATTTTTGTTGGGGATGAAATCCATTTACGAATAGTTCAGCCTGAGCTTCTAAATCTGCTTTCCCATGAAATATACCTAATGCGAATTCAGATAATTTATGAACACTTAAATGTAACTCTTCCAATCGGCAAGCATATTGAAGTGAATTTTGAACTCTTGTTATGGTTAGATAATTATAGAATTAACATTATTGATGAATTTTTTAATCGTATGAATATTTTTTCTTGAAAAATCAATTATTTATTATATAATTATATTATTTAAATTTAACAATAAAAAAATGGCAAAAAATATAAAAAAATTCTTAAAATCATTTACTCTAATTGAGTTGATCATAGTAATAGCAATAATAGCAGTTCTTTGAGCATCTGCATTTTTGCTACTAACGCAATGGATGAGTAAATGAAGAGATGCACAAAGAATCTCAGATTTATCTACAATCAAGACTGCTTTAGATATCTGATTTGTAAAGAATGGGAAATTACCTATTCCAGATGAAAAGAAAGACTTATTATACTCAGGCACACAAATTCTTTATCAATGAAAATTTGGAAAAACAGTAGTAGATGAGTTGGGAGGATTAAACAAGATTCCTACAGATAGGACTAATTGAGAGTATGATTATTCATTAGTAGATGATGAAAAAACATACATGGTAAGAGCGATAATGGAGAATCAACTATCTTGAAAAGATTTCCTAACTAAGGTGAATGCGCTAGACCAATCTTATAAATTTGTTTGAAAACAGTTGAAATGAATAATTATTGAAAATAAATTTATTTATTTACCAAGTATGTTTGCAATCTGATATGTAGGTGATAAACTAGATATGCTAACTGACAATCCAATATTTGAATGAACAAAACCTTGACAAGAATTAACTTGATTGGTAGTGGAGAATGATGACGATGCTATACTTGCTGCTTTAACTGGGATGTGAATATCATTAAATGATGCAAGTCAAGTGCTATCTCAAGCTAAGTGAGAGACTATACAAGTTTCTACAATACCAGATCAACCACAAGTACAGGAAGTTAAATGTTGAACATCAAATTGATTAGTGATATCTAGCTCTCCTACTAATAATTTGTGTGCTTATGGTACAGCATCTACAGTAAGTTATGATATATGAAAAGGTAAATACAGTTGGACTTGTAGTGATGATATATCAATCAATTGTAAAGCATATGATGACAAAAATCTTGTTTTGATGCATTTTGATAATGATATAACTGATGTAATATGAAATAGTGTAACTAAATATTGAGGATTATCTCATTCTAATACAACTTATAAATTCTGAAGTTGATCTTTACAGTTTGATGGATCTGATGATTATATCACAGTAGCTAATAATGATAATTTCAATATTGGTAATAGTGATTTTACAATAGATTTTTGGATAAAAACTACTAGTGTAGCTCAAGATTATATTTTATCTAGAAGTGCTTTGTGAAGTTACCTTGATTTTGCTGTAGATATTTGATGAGCAAGTTCTCCTTGAAAGATAAGATTATTGGCTTCTAATTCAAATGATAATGATTATTGTATAAATATGATGAGTAGCACAACAATAAATGATAATCAATGGCATCATGTAGCTATGATTAGAGAATGAACTATAGCATATTTGTATATAGATTGAGTTCAAAGATGAACTGATACTACAGCTACTTGTAATATTAATGTTTCTACGAGTAACTTATATATCTGAAAAGATAACCATATTCCTGATTATAATAGATATGTTAATTGATTTATAGACGAATTTAGATTTTCAAAAATCGCTCGTTATAATTGACCATTTACAGTCTTAGGTGAGAATTATTAAGAATAAATATTTTAAAAATATAACCTAACAAAATGGCAAAATCTATAAGAAAATTATTAAAATCTTTTACTCTGATAGAGCTAATCATTGTAATAGCAATAATAGCAGTGCTAGGTGTGGCTGCATTTCTCGTGCTAACACAATGGATGAGTAAATGAAGAGATGCACAAAGAATATCTGATTTATCTACTATAAAGACTGCTTTAGATATAGCTTTGAGTAAAAATGATGAGTTACCTCTACCAGATGAAACCAATGTTTTGCTGTATTCGTGAACGCAGATACTTTATCAAGGTAAGTTGGCAGACAATGTAGTAGCCCAAATATGAACTTTGAATAAAGTGCCAAAGGATAGAGTGCATTGATATTATGATTATTCAATATTAGATGATATGAAGACTTATAGAATCAAAGCAAATATGGAAAATGATCAATACAAAATGAGTTTTGCAAATCAAGTAATGGCACAAGAAGACTATTATAGGTATGTGTGAAAGGATATTAAATGAGTGGTAGTGCTTGATAAGTTTATATATTTACCAAGTATGTTTATCACAGGATATGTAGAGAAAAGCTATGATTTGAAAGATGGGAGTTTAAATGTGTTTTTGTGAACTAAGTGATGAGAGGTTTTGACAGCTTGAGTAGCAAGTTTGGACTCAAATGATATTATAGCAATGTTAACTGGACTATGAATACAATCATCAAAGGCAGTTGAAATAGTGGATCAAACATTGCCACAAGCACGAGCATCATGTGAGGCAGCAAGTCAAACAATAAATACTCGTATATATGAAATATGAAAGCTTGCCCATGCACAAAACAGCTTGGTAGAATTATCCCCAGTAGGTACAGTGAATTGAAAGATAAATTATAAGCAAAAGTTTGTGTGTAATAATTGAACAATAAATACAGATTGAAATGAAATACAAGAGTTAGTATGTAATAACTGATATATTAATATTTCTTGAGAATGTAAAATCTGATTAGTAGGAGATAATACTAGTTGAAGAAGCTGGTCAGATGGAACTTATGCAACAAGTTGTAAAAATTATTTAACACCTGAAAGTTGAAAATACTATGCAGGAGCTACCGGAAATTGAGCTTATAATATACAAGTGAAAGTATGAGATATTAGGAAAGTTTATTGTGATATGACATCTGATGGATGAGGTTGGATTGTTTTATATTCACCTTCTGTTTATACACTTAATTCGAATTTGTTAAAGTCTATGTATTCTTGAGCTGTTGCAAATATGGATAGTAGTTGAATATATGGTTGACCAGTTAATTGAAATAATTATTACTCTATATTGCTTAATAATTCTACTCAATTGAAATTTTCAATCACAAGGAGCAATACAACTACTTACTGATCTTTATGATTTTTGGCTTACAATAGTGCAAATGTATCTCATTGGGCTTGAGTTTTAGATTCTTGGTGAGATAGTATATATAAATATTCAAAAGATTTTATCACAGTTGCTACCTGTTCCACTAGTTATGTAGCTAGCAAATGTAATGCGATTTGAAGTTATTCTTGAACCTATTCTAATATAACAACTACTTTTCCTTATTCACATTATCCTTATTTCCAATTATGGCTTTGATATACAAATGCAGGGGATAGAATTACTTTATTAATGATGAGATAAATTTATTTGACCATTATTATGTTTTGCATACTGAAAAGTTTAGATGCTAAAATTTCTCTATTGCACTTTGCAGGTTATTTATTTATTTTTGATTATTTTCAGAATTAAATA
>JAZHDC010000187.1:0-10273 GCA_036541305.1 Candidatus Absconditabacteria bacterium | reverse complement strand
CTTGATAGTCAAACTTTTACAAGTTTCAAAAACAATATTTTCAAAGCACCGCTTTATGCAGACTTAATGATTCCAGATGTGAAAAAATCTTAATTAATCTTGATTTTGTATATAATAAAGATATAATGCATTTTGTTTATTATTCATTACAAAAATGATACTAGTTAGAAAAATCAACCTTGGCTGAGTGCATCACAACTCCCAATAATGTAGGAGATTTTTTCTAATATTGATTTAAATATTATAGAAAAGACCTCTTGCAAGGGGTTTTTTAAAATTTATTGGAAATTGCTACGCAATTAGGAAATAGCAATTGGAAATAGAAAATTGTATTAATAATCCACTACAATCAACAATCTTCTATCGCTATTGACTACTACTGTTGCACCCCTGTTTAGCAGATTGAAATAGTAAATTGTACATTGTATGAATAATACAGACGATATCCCATAGCTATTTCCAATATCCTAGATTGCAATTCATAACAATATTTAATCAACTGCAATCTTTGGGAAAGACCAAAGATAGGGTTCAATAATCCACTACAATCTCCAATCGCTATTGCAATCGTAATTTGCTAATATGATTTACAAAATAATTATAATAATATGAGTACTGATTTTGAAAAAATTGTGGCTTGGGCCAAAAGAAGAGCATTTGTATTTCCTGGTTCATCAATATATTGAGGATTAGCAAATTCTTGGGATTTTTGACCATATGGAATTTTGCTAAAAAATAATATAAAAGATATTTGGTGGAGAGAGTTTGTACAAAAAAGATTAGATATGGTATGACTGGATGCTGCAATACTTATGAATCCAAAAGTTTGGATAGCTTCTTGACATGTTTGATGATTTTCTGATCCATTAATTGACTGTAAAAAATGTAAAAATAGATTTAGAGCTGACAAACTTATAGAAAATTATATGTTTGAGAAAAAAGACGAAGAAACTCCTAATAATTGGGCGGCAGAGAAGACACCTTCTGAGGATGTATTAGCATATCTAAGCAAAAAGGATATAAAATGTCCAAGCTGTGGAAAACTAGATTGGTCAGATGTAAAACAGTTCAATCTAATGTACAAAACACATCAATGAGTTACTGAAGATTCTAGCGCAGAAATCTACTTAAGACCAGAAACTGCACAATGAATATTTGTAAATTTCAAAAATGTAATTGATACTACTAGAATGAGAGTTCCATTTGGAATTGCTCAAGTAGGGAAGGCATTTAGAAATGAGATAACACCATGAAACTTTTTGTTTAGAGTAAGAGAGTTTGAACAAATGGAAATTGAGTATTTTATAGAGCCTTGAAAAGAAGCTAATTCTATGGAAATGTGGAAAGAGTTGTCTAAAGACTGGCGGATGAACAAAATATGAATAAAGCAAGAAAATATTAGATTTAGAGCACATATGGACGATGAACTTTCTCATTACAGTAATGGGACTTTTGATATAGAGTATTTGTTTCCTTGGGGATGGAACGAATTACAAGGTATTGCATCTAGAACTAATTTTGATCTAAAAAGTCATCAAGATAGTTCTGGACAGAATATGCAATATACTGACCCAAAAACAGGTCAAAGATATATCCCTTATGTTATTGAACCAAGTTGGGGACTTACAAGAGCTGCATTTGTTGCAATGCTTGATGCTTATGAAGAGGAGACGTATACTGCTAAAAATGGTGAGCAAGAATCTAGAGTAGTTTTAAAGTTCAATAAAAATGTGGCTCCAATAAAATTTGCAATTCTTCCATTAATAGAGAAAAATGAAGAAATGGTAAAAATAGCTCAAGATTTGTATTCTAAACTAGCTGAACAATATCAATGCGAGTATGATGCATGATGAAATATTGGAAAAAGATATAGAAGACAAGATGAAATTGGAACTCCTTACTGTTTAACAGTGGATTATCAATCATTAGAGGATTGAACTGTTACAATTAGAGATAGAGATAATATGGAACAAAAAAGAATCAACATTCAAGATATAAAACTGTAATTAATAGTAAAGAATTAAGGTTGTATTTTGAAATTAGAAAATAGTTTAATTTCCTTTGATTTTTTGAACGAATTAATTATACTTATTTTCTATTATTTTAATTTAAAAATTATAATATGATAAAACGAATTTTAGACAAGATTGCGTGAGATTATAACCAAAAACAAATTGATAAACTATTGTCAATTGTAGATGAAATAAATAAGTTTGATGCTCAACGAGATAGTAAAACTGATGAAGAAATCAAGAATAAGACTATTGAGTTCAAAGAAAGAATACAAAGAGGACAATCGTTAGACAGTATCTTGCCTGAGGCTTTTGCAGCTGTAAAGCAAGCATGTAAAAGAATGAAATGAAAAGATTTTGAAGTAAAATGAAATTTTCAAAGATGGGAAATGGTTCCTTATGATGTTCAGTTGCTTTGATGAGTGATCTTGCACAAATGAAAAATTGCTGAAATGAAAACTTGAGAGTGAAAAACTTTGGTTGCTACTTTGCCTGCTTATTTGAATGCTTTGGAATGAAAAGGAGTTCATGTAGTCACTGTAAATGATTATTTGGCGTCTCGTGATGCTCAATGGATGAGCCATTTATATAATTGGTTGGGGCTTTCTTGTGGATATGTTACCAAAGGAGTAAACATCCAACAAAGAAAAGAAGAATACAGTAAAGATATTACATATGTAGAAAATTCAGAGCTAGGATTTGATTATCTTAGGGATAATCTTACCAAAAGTTTAGATGAAAGAAACCTTGTATGGAGACCTTTGAATTATGCAATTATAGATGAGGTGGATAGTATTTTGATAGATGAAGCTAGAACTCCATTGATTATTTCACAACCATCACAAGAAGCAACTGATAAGTATGTTTATTACTCTCAAATATCCAAATTATTAGTCCCTTGCAAAGGAAAAAAGAAATCTCCAAAATGATTGTTGAAGGAGTTACTTACTAATCCAGAAGATGAAATAGTAGACGAATGAGATTATTATATTGATGAAAAAACAAAATCTGTAACTTTATCTTCGTTTGGTATACAAAAACTAGAGAAGTTATTAAATGTAGAGAATTTGTACAAAGATTTGTGATATTGAGAAATACATCATATTGAAAATGCCTTGAGGGCTCAAGCTGTTTACCACAAAGACAAAGATTATCTTATAAACGCTGGAGAAGTTTTGATAGTAGATGAACATACAGGTCGTACTATGCCTTGAAGAAGATATTCAGAATGATTGCATCAAGCAATAGAAGCCAAAGAACAAGTTACTGTTCAAAGAGAATCCAAAACTCTTGCAACTATTACATATCAGCATTTTTTTAAACAGTACAACAAGCTTTCATGAATGACTTGAACTGCAACTACTGAATGAGAAGAGTTTGAAAAAATCTATGAACTTGAAGTATTAGCTATTCCTACTCACAATGAAGTAATTAGAGTAGATAAAAATGACAAAGTTTTTTTCAATCAAAATGCAAAGTGGAACGCAGTAATGAATAATATCAAGTTTTACAATGAAATGTGAGTCCCAATTCTTATTGGTACTTCGTCAATAAACACTTCAGAGTATGTGTCAGATTTATTGAGAAAAATATCTGTACAGCATTATGTTTTAAATGCGAAATTTCATCAGCAGGAAGCAGAAATCATTTCCAATGCTTGAAAGATTTGAAGTGTTGTAGTAGCAACTAATATGGCTTGACGTGGAACAGATATCAAATTAGATAAAGATTTGTTGTCTATAACTGGTGACAATTATGTAAAATGGATAAGAAAGAATGTAAAGTATAATGAATTTACAAAGGCAAAGGCTAAAGATTTGGAAATTATAATTTATTCAAAACTTGAGTATTGAATCATAAAAGATAAGTTAATAAAAGAGTTTGATATTACACAAGAACTATTAGAACAAGCTCAAACTGAAACAGTTGAGTTGATAAAAGACCAAGCAACTTTATCAGTTTCAATTAACAATAATAAAAAATCAAAGGAAGATTATTATGTAAAACTAATAATCAACTCTTTGGATAGTGAAAAAGAAGAACAACCATTAGAAGTAGAATTTCATTTTGGTTTGTATATTCTAGGAACTGAAAAACATGACTCTAGAAGAATTGACAACCAACTCCGTGGTCGTGCATGAAGACAATGAGATCCTTGATTTTCTCAATTTTTCGTGTCACTTGATGACGAGATTATGAAAAAGATGGGTTGAGATAAAATTCAATGAATGGTTTCTATGTTGATGAAAAAAGAAGATCTTGAAAGTATGGATTTGACTCAAAAACAATTTACAAACTCTATTGAAAGAGCTCAAAAACAAATGGAATGATGGCACTTTTGAACTAGAAAACATTTGTTTGATTATGATAGTGTTATCAATATTCAAAGAACAAATATTTACAAGAAAAGAGATAATTTGATTTTGTGAAAAACTAACTTACAAGAATGAGAGTTATTATCTGAAATAAAATGATTTATTTCACCTGTAGTATCTAAGTTGGTAGACAGTTATGCTACTATGAGACCTTGGAATGAATGAGAGTTGATAGAAACTATTCTTCAATTTAGTTGACATTCATTCAAAGAAGAAGAAATACTTAAATTCAATAGTTCAGATAATTTAGCAGATTATATCACTATCAAATTATGAAAGATGTTTGATGAGAAATTTGCAGATTTAGATTTGGAAAAAATTAATATAGTTTTGAAAGATGCTTATTTGTGAATTATAGATAAGTATTGGGTAAATCATATTGACGATTTACAGTATCTTAGAGATCAGGTTGCTTTGTATGGGTATGCTCAAGAAAATCCATTGATAAAATACAAACATGAAGCATATTCAAAATTCCAAAAGTTGTTATTCAATATCAAATTAGAAATGCTGTCAATAAGTATGAAAAATGACTTTTCAGTGGTTACAACTCAAGATGAGGACTCAAATAGAATAATGATTTCAATGAACAAAGAAAATAATATTGATAAAATTCTAGCTGCAGTAGTAAAGAATATTACAAAAGATGATATAAATAATGCACAAAAAAAGACTATTGAACTTACCAAAGCAAAACAAGAAGACGAAAAGTCAAATCAAGATGATTGAATAGAAATAATTGAGGTAAATGATGAACCACAAAAATCTACAATAATACATAAAAATAAATCAAAAAAACCATGACCAAATGATCCTTGTTTTTGTGGAAGTGGTAAAAAATTCAAAAAATGTTGTTGAATCAAATAGATTTGAACATAGTGTTTCTCGTTTTTTGTAAGGGCAATCACCAAAATAAGCACTAAAAATAAACAGTGTTAATTATATAATAATTGAAAAAAAATGTGAAAAAAAATCATATTGAAAACTGAATCACAGATTAATGATTTGAGAGAGTCTTGAAAGTATTTGAATGAGCTATTGCACTTGGTAATGGAAGCTGCAAAGCCATGAGTAACAGGACTTGAGTTGGAAAACTTGTCACAGAAATTTTTGAATAAGCATAAAATTAGCTGAGCATTCAAGGGATTTATGGGATTTCCTGCAAATCTTTGTTTATCAGTAAATGATTGTGTAGTACATGGAATTCCAGATAAAACAGTTTATAGAAATTGAGATGTATTGAAAATTGATGTATGAGTAAAATACAATAAGATGATTACAGATTCAGCAGTTACAATAGTAATTTGATGAAGTGAGGAAAATAAGAGATGAACTGAGTTGATAACTACTACCAAATTTGCTTTGGATAGTGCTCTGAAGCACATTTATCATTGAAATCCTATGTTTGACTACTCTAATGAAATTTGGAAACAAGTAGAATGAAATTGATTCAAAATTATTAAATCTCTAACATGACATTGAGTATGAGTAGCAGTTCATGAATGACCGTTCATCCACAATTGGCCTCATTATGACACAAAAGAAATAAAGTTTGAAAAAAATATGGTAATTGCTTTAGAGCCAATTACTTCAGAAATATCTGATAGTGTAGTAGAGAGAAAAAATCATTGGAATCTTTATACTCGTAAATGAGATTTGTGAGCTCAATGGGAGTATACTGTGGCCGTGACAGATAATTGAATCGAAATATTGTCTTGAATTGTTTAATTATCACTAAAAGTATTTTCGTGCTACTTTTACTTGATTTTGAATTTTGAATCTATATATTTTATTATATTTATTATTGTAAATAATATTGGAAAATGACTAAAAATGAAAAGAAAATAGATATGGAAGAAATAGAACAAGAACAGATAGATTTGATCCCAGAAGAGATTGTAGATGAAATACCTAATCCTTTGCAAATAGAGCTTGACAAAGCTAATGCAGAGCTAGCAAAATACAAAGAAATAGCGACTAATAGTCAAAGTCAATATGTAAATCTAAAGTTTGATTTTGATAGTTTGCAAAGAAGATTGGAAAGAGATAAAAAAGAGTGACCAACAAAGTATTTGGTACAAGTGATGGAAAAATTTTTACCTTTTGTGGAAAAAATGAGAATATCTACTCTAAATATTCCACAAGAACTTCAAGAAAATGAATGGGTAAAGTGAATTCAAATAAGTTATAATGATATGTTGAAAAGACTATTAGATATGTGAATTGAACCTATAGAATCCATTTGACTAGAGCCGAACCATGACTATCACGAACCTATTGGTACTATGCCAACAGATGATAAAAAGATGAAATGAAAAATTATACAAGAGTATGAAGTATGATTTGTTTATAAGAATTGAGAGGATAAAACTATAATCAAACCTTCTAAAGTAATAGTTGGTATTTAATCTTTAATAAAACCAAAATGTACAATAACGAAAACCCAGATTATCAAATTAATCAAGCATGAGTTTGAACAATCGTAGACCCTGATACAACTATTGCAAGAACATTTTTGCGATTAAGTTGATTGATAGGAATACTATGATGAACAGCAGTTTATACAAACTTTTTGATCAATACATGAGTATTATCATTATCTAGTATGTGAATACTGTCACTTATCTGAGCATTAGCATGACTTTGAATGGTATTCTATATCAGCAGTAAGCGACAAAGTTTTTCTTATGCAACATTAGCATCATTATTGGTATGATTTGCAGCTTTAGAATGATTCTCATTGTCATTTATTTTCTATCAGTATAGCTTAGCTACATTGAATTATGTATTCTTGCTAACTAGTGGAATATTCGTTTGAATGGCAATCTTGTGATATGTTTTCAAAATGAACTATGGATGGATGTGAACATTTTTGATGGGAAGTATTATTTGAATAATTATAGTTTCTTTGGTAAATTTATTTATATGAAATGAAACATTAAGCATTTGAATAGCTTACTTTGGAGTAGTGGTAATGTCTTGATTTATTGCCTATGATATGAGTAATTTGAAAGAACTTGCCTATGAACCTGATAGAAGAATAGAACTGGTAATGGCAATGAGCTTTTTCATCAATTTTATAAACTTATTCCTTTTCTTACTGAGAATATTTGGAAGCAGAGAATAATAAAATTTACATAATCACCTTATTATAGGTGATTTT
Source organism: Candidatus Absconditabacteria bacterium (assembly GCA_036541305.1). GTDB lineage: Bacteria > Patescibacteriota > Gracilibacteria > Absconditabacterales > Absconditicoccaceae > JAZHDC01. The sequence goes on along the minus strand of JAZHDC010000187.1, from coordinate 2,723 downwards.
TTTAAAGTTGAATTTTGATTTTCAATTTTGTTAATTGCTAAAATTGGCTTTTCTTAATAACACTAAACCTGCACTTTTTGGGTTTTTTATTTTGGCAGAATCTATTTTCATCTAAAGAGTTTCGATTATAGTCGAAACTTTTCTTGATTTTCTGAAAGTTTCGATTATAATCGTTGTGATTTATTCCATCAAATAATATTATGATCACAAGAAATGTGTATTTGGATAGGTATAAAAAGTATATTAATCTTAATTTGGTAAAAGTAATTACTTGAATCAGAAGATCTGGTAAAACATATTTTATGAAGCAAATTATTGATTTTTTGATAAATGATAAAAAAGTATCTGAAGAGAATATTTTGTATATAGACAAAGAAGATTTAGAGTTTGATTTTATAAAAGATTATGTTAGTTTGAATAATTATATCACTGAAAAGTTTCAAAATATTCAATGAAAAAAGTATTTACTTATTGATGAAATACAAGATATATTACAATGGGAAAAGTTAATTAGAAGTTATGTAAAAGATAATGATTATGACATTTATATTACTTGATCCAATTCAAATTTACTTTCTTGAGAATTGGCAACATATCTAACTTGAAGATATATTCAATTGCATATTTATCCTCTCACTTTCCAAGAATTTATAGAATTTAGATGAAACAATCAATGAACAATAAAAGTAGAGTTTGAAAATTATCTAAAATATTGATGACTTCCAGCAATCCACAAAATGGATTTTGATGATGAAATTATATATTCTTATATTTCTTGAGTATTCCATTCCATCTTATTCAAAGATATTGTAACCAGATATAATATTAGAAACTCTAGCTTACTATTGGATGTTTTCAAATATTTGTCTGATAATATTGGAAATATTGTTTCAAGTAAAAAGATATCAGACTATCTCAAAAATGAAAAAATTAGTATGTCTATTGATTCATTGAGAGAGTATTTGATGTATTTTCAAAATGTTTTTTTGTTGAATAAAGCTCAAAGATATGATATAAAGTGAAAAAAGCTTTTAGATCTTTATGAAAAATATTATCTTTGAGACTTATGATTTAGAAACTATTTATTATGATACAAAAAATGAGATATTTCTCAACTATTGGAAAATGTTATTTTCTTGGAACTAAAAAGTAGAGGATATGAAGTAACTATATGAAAAGTAGACAATTTAGAGGTAGATTTTATTGCCAAAAAAGATTGAAGAATAGATTATTACCAAGTTACTTATATGTTATTGAATCAAGATACTATAAAAAGAGAATTTTGAGTTTTTGAAAATATATCTGATAATTATCCAAAATTTGTCTTAAGTATGGATGAAATATTTGACAATAACTTCAATTGAATAATTAGAAAAAATATTATAGATTGGCTTTTAGATAAATAGTTTAAATATTTATTTATATTTTAATATAAAAATGACTAACAAAGAATTAAAAAAAGCAATCCAGCAAAAAATGCAAGAAAAAGAGAAATATCAAATGGTTGAAATAATGCTCTCATTAGTAAAGAAATATAAATTAAGTAAAATTATAATCGATTTCGAAGATTTAAAGAATAAACTATTAAAAATAGAATCGCAGCATTTTAATGAACTTGCAAAATATATTAATTCTATTGTTGAAGAAAGTTGATTAAATGATATCATGGAAATATTATCAGATTATCATAATATGTTATTTGCAGATTTGTCTAAAGTTGATCGAAATAATTCAAAAGAATTTCAGGATATTTTGACTATGTTTATGAATCTATTTAGATCACAAGTTGATTTAGATTATTTATCACAAGACCAAATAGATAAAAAACGATTGAAGTGGTCAATTATACAACAAAATATCTTATGATGAATGAGTCCAGATCAGATTTTTTATAAGCAATTTCAGAAACATATTACAGATTTTTCTTTGAACTATACCAAAATAGAAAGTCAGGAAGATTTGGAATTTATGATGGTTATGCATGAAGATTGACTAAAAAGGATAATGAAGAATATTTAAAATTTATTGATTATAATAGCAAATGAGAAACAATAAAAGCTTACAAAGTTATCGAAAAGTTGTATAAAAATCACCCTAATTTTTTTAGGATAAAATATAATTATTATGTTTGTAAATCAAATTATATTTCTAGATGTAAATATACGAATATTTCTCAATTTAAACTTTCTAAAATTCCAATTGAAGAAAAATTACAAGATATTGATTTTTTGGAAAAAGAATTTTTTCAAGAATTGGAACAAATGAAAATTGAAAAACCAGATTATCCAATGCGAAAAACTAATAGAATTAATAAGCAAGATGTATTGGATTTTATGAAAGAATTTAAAAAGTACTTATTAGATTAGTTTCACTGTTTTCATTTCTTAATTATACAATCTCAAAAAAGTTTTTTTTATTTAATTTTATGCGTGAATACATTTACCACATATATCAATATTATTAAGATTCATTTGAATAATGAATTATAATAATTATAAATATTTATTTAAAATTTAATTTACGATTTATTGATTTGACAATTTATATTCAGAAAGAATCTAATAAGTATTAAAAAAAGTATGATATACAAAATCCTTATTTTTATGTAAAAATAAAAATGTTTAGTACTATTTTTGCATATTAATATAATTTATTATTTAAATAACATCATGGCAAAAACTATAAAGAAGTTTATCAAATCTTTTACTCTTATTGAATTAATA
>JAZHDC010000186.1:0-10496 GCA_036541305.1 Candidatus Absconditabacteria bacterium | reverse complement strand
CATGGAAGAGACCCGATCCCGTTTCTCCCAGCGCCACCCCTTTCTGTTCGGGGTTAGTATTATATAAAGATAACTATGCTAACCAAAACTTATAAAATAGTTGCTTTGATAAAAGTAGTCTCACTAATAATAGGAACAATTATAATTTGATATGAACTTGGTACAAGCATTGAGAAAGAAAATAAAGTAACTAATAGTGAAAACATCGTTTTTATATTAGATGTGTCTAACTCTATGAATGTAAATGACGTTAAATGAAAATACTCAGTACCAGTATCTAGACTAGAACTAAGTAAACAATTCATTAACAACTCTATCGACAATTCCAATTGAATTAAGCTTTGACTTATACTTTTCTCTCAAAACTCAGTATTTTACATTCCACCAACTTTTGACAAAAATACTTTGAAAAAGTATGTAAATCAAATCACAACAAGTACAATTCTATACTGATGAACAAATATTCCTGATTGAATTGAAGAGTTTGCTAACATAAAAAATGGAAACTATGTTTGAGTATTACTAAGTGATATGTGAGACCAAGAAGATGAAAATTGAATAATAAGTGAATTACAAAAAATAAAAACTCACAACAAAATTATACCAGTATGAGTCTGAACTTTGTGATGATGACTTGTAAAATATAGTAATGGTGAATTTGTAGTGAAAGATTGATTGAAACATGAAAGCACTAGAAATGATAATTTGTGAAAATATATATGAGATAAGTTCAATAGCGATTATTACACAATAGAAAACATAGATGAAATAGGGAATATAAAACCTTTGAATACAAACAAACTATCACTAGAAAAAGACACAAAAAATAATACTATGATGATAATATGACTTTTTATGATACTTATTTGAATTTAAATGTACAGCTGATATTTCAACACATGGCCAAAGATTACTGGAGATTTGATAATAATGATTGGGAAAAATCTAATATTTGTACTAATATACATAGTAGCATTGGGAGTATTCTGATATTTAATTTATACTTTGATAATCTATATAGCGAAAAAACTTGCAATTAAATATTTAAAAAAAGATCTTGTAGAAAAAATAAAATTATCCAATCTAGAAAAAATAAAAAAACTAAAATGAAAAGAGTTAATAAAAGAATTTATAAGATACCTAGAAACATTCAATACAAAAACAGAATATAATAATATAAAAGAAATATTGGAACAAGTATGAATTGAAAATAATGAGATACAAGACATTTTGGATATAGTTTACAAAGATTACGAACCAACTAGAGAAATAGAAAATACAATTAAATCCCAAATTAATTTATTAATAAGAAATCTAAAATGATAATCAGAGAGATGAACTACAAAAGACCATCTTGGGATGACACTTATATGGAAATGTGTGAAACACTGACCAAAAGATCTGTATGTTTGTATGTAAATACTGCTTGTATTATTGTAGACCCTAACGACCATCAACTAGTTTCCATTGGATATAATTGACCTTCAAAATGAGATGTTCATTGCACGAAAGTATGATGTTCAAGATTTGTAGATTGAGTACTCCAAAAACACTCTGATCTGTGCAGATGAGCCCATGCTGAAATCAATGCTCTTGTCCAAGCATCTTGAAAAACTAAAGGAATGACAATGTATACTACATATACTCCCTGCAATAATTGCGCAAAAAGCATTGTAAATTCATGAATTTCTAGGTTAGTATACAAAGTAGCTTATGGAGATCCACAATATGTAGAAAGGATTTTATGATATTTAAATAGACTTTGAGTAGAAACAGTATTTTATAATGATTGAAAATAAGAAAATAGTTCAAGTACAGAATTGCTTCGTAATAGCGAGATTGTTTCGCAATAGCTTTTAGCAAATAGCAATAGCAATTGGAGAAAAAAGATTGCGATTGATTAAATATTGTTATGAATTGCAATCTAGGATATTGCGATTGCGATGGGATATCGTCTGTATTATTAATACAATGTACAATTTACTATTTCAATCTGCTAAACAGGGGTGCAACAGTAATAGCAATTGCGATAGCGATTGGAGATTGTATTTTATTATAACTACAATTTACTATTTCCTATCGCTATCTGCTAAATCTGCACCCATACTACCCTTTTCTCTCAGTTAACCTCTTTGATTTCTGATGCTTTTACTTGAATTTTGGATCAGATTTCATACAAGTCCTTCCACCTTACTCAAACTGGAACTTTCAAGAAATTCTTGTGCAAAAGTCACTCAACTCAATTTACCGTAACAAAAAGTCAATAATTATATTTTAACTTTACAAGTCAATTATACCAAGTTCAGATAACAACTTTGTCAATACTAAAGCCACTTTCAGGAGTTTCTACGACAAAACTGCTTGGTTTAGGTTCTCATTTGGAGGAATCTTTATCTGATATTCAAGAAACAGAACTATTGTTTGCCTTAGCTAAATCTACAACCTTATCTACCATAGAAAACCTTTTTTCAGCCCAAAGCTTGATCAATCATTCAAGTTTTTGTTTCTCAGTGGCATATCTTTGTCTTGATTGTTTCCTAATTTTATCTTTGGTTTCTTGTGCAATACTTGGAGTAGGTAATGGGTAAGTACTCATACAAAAAGGGTCTGAGTTCATTCCATCTATCATAAGTTTTACATAAGCTCTGAATTTCTGCAATGAAAGTAAATCATTTGCACTTATCATTCACTTGAATTGAGAAGAAATCACTCAAGCATCATCATGTCAAAGAGCAAAAGAAATAATAGTACCAACATTTCCAAAAATAGCATTTTTGATAGAATCATCCAGCTGTGATATATATTGATTTGCAACTATCAAAGATAGTTTATACTTTCTAGCTTCAGATAGTATTGAAGTAAAACTTTCTGTTGCAAAATTTTGGAACTCATCAATATACAAGAAAAATGGTTTTCTATCTTTTTCATATGCGATATCTGCTCTAGACATAGCATCGATTTGAAATTTAGTAACGAAAAATGATCAAATCATTTCTGCATTATCATCTCAAATTCTTCATTTACTAAGGTTAATAAGTAATATTTTCCCTTCATCCATTATTTGTCTGATATTCAATCTTGATCTAGGTTGTCAAAAAATATTTCTTACTATAGTAGATGATAAAAATTGTCAAACTTTGTTAACAATAGGTCAAATGGCTTCTTGTAGTTGCTTGTCTTGCCATTTATTGAATTCATCTTGCCAAAATTTCAAAACAATAGGATCTTTAACATACTCTAAAACTTCCATTCTAAAGTTTTTGTCAGTAAGCATTCTATTCATATGTAACAGCGTAGCATCTGGATATTCTAATACTGACAAAATAACATTTCTCAAAATATACTCTAATCTTGGTCACCAACTATGTCAATAAAGTTTTTTGAAAATTCAAACGATTCCTGAAGAAACAAGATTTTTTTGCTCTTCATTTTCATAATGTAAAATATTGAAACCAATAGGAAAATTTGTATCTGCAACATCAAACAATATTATATCATTAGTTCTCCATGCAGGAACATGCTCAAGTACTGTTTCTACTAAATCTCAATGTGGATCAATCAAAGCAATTCACTTGTTTGTATACATATCACTTAAAAGCATATTTGACATCAAAGTAGACTTTCACATTCAAGTCTTTCAAATAATATACATATGTCTAAACTTATCTTCATTCTTTATACCAAATCTTATCTGTTCATTTTTGTAGTCAGTATCTCACAAAAGTGTAAGTCAGTTTTGTTCTGTATTGTTACGAGTAGGTAATATTGGTGGTAATGGAAGTTTACGAAATGTAAGATAATTCAAGTTTTTTATGTAATTGTCTTTTGTTGGTATATGGAAAAAGTTCACTAATGAGTCAATTGATATTGGAGTAAACTTTGGCACTTGCTTGATAGAAAGTCTTCATCACTTCAAAAACTTAGCAAAAGCACTTTTTAGATCATTCTTTATACTTGTAGCAATGATAGTATCGTTACAGTTAACTTGAAATCAAACTGAAAATGCAACAATATGTGATTTGAAATCTTTTTTAACTGTTTCAGATGTAATTGGTGGAGTTGGTTTTGATTTTGTATAATCATAGATTTTCCCTATCAATGATTTGTTTACTTTGAATTTATAATTGAATACTAACCTTACTTCTCAATGTAAATAGCTCATATTATGAAAAAGAGAAACTAGATCTTTCATAGGATCCAAATAAACTCAGTCTTTTCTAAAATCTGAATCAGTAAGAAATTCAGGATGATCAAAATGTAAAAAATTTCAAGAAACATCAATATCTAAATCTTCCACACTAATCAAATCTGAAGTGGGAAAACTCGCGTAAAACGTACTTTCAAAATAATTTTTGAATATATCAGGAACTTTAGCATATAACTTTATTTCTTTAGAGTTTCAAATTATGAAAAAACTCAACTGTTCTGTCATACTGTAAAAATTAGACAAAAATCATTGCCAATGTGCAAGTCAATATTCATTTTCTCTAAAAGGATTAATTTGATACAAATAAACCTTTTGAGATTTCTTAGCAAAAAGATTAAAAAAATCTATATTAGCTAGCTTAGCTCATGTTGATTGAGCAAATCCAATGAGTTGTTTAACCATTTTTATTATTTATTATTTTTAATGAATAATATATAAATATATATCTTAATAAGTTATATTTTCAAGTGAAAATTGCACAAAATTAAGATTGAAAAAATAAAACAAATTAATAAAATATATTATTTATTAGTAAATTATTCTAATGGCAGATGTAATATTTGTATCCAAAACAGAAGATAATATACAAGAATACAAAAGTAAGTTTATAGATTGAGTGAAAAGTTGCATCAAGTTAGATATTATAGATAATGAATTAGGAAAAATAATTATTAGTAACATTGAAAATCAAAAAAAATATATTCCTAGAGAAGATGTAACCAGCTTAAAACAAAACTGCTTAATCATGGAGAATAATTTAGAATTGTTAAATGAAGTAATTAAACAAATTACAAAAATAGATCAAAATAAAAATATTACTGAAAAAATATTTGAAATTATCAGTATAATAGATGATTATGTTAAAATATATTTAGAAGAAGAAAAAACAAAAGAAAAAATCAATAATATCAATAAAATAAAAGAATTACAAGAAATTGAAAATCAAAAAGAAATTAAAAAACTTGAAGAATTACTTGATAATATATAACCTAAAAACTTTTTTCATCAGTATATTTTTCTTGGAAATCTTTTGGATCGTTATAGTCAGCAAAATCATTATACCAATCATGAGATTTTTTTGCTTCATTTTTGTATTTTAGTGGACACCAATATCTTTCTGTTCTACCAGCAATTTCCATTGCATAAGCAATAAAACCATTCACATAAGAACAGTACATACAATTCACTCTTTGGAAAGTAGTAAGATACTTCATTTTATTCCTATCAAACTTTATATATTCTCATCTATCCACTTTTGGTATTCCATATAAAGGGAAGGCAAAAGTATGATAAAATTCAATAAAAAAGTCTAAGATAATTACTGCAACAAAAGGTGACCAAATAAATGGAATTGATAAAACATGCCTAACTGTTTTTGATAGGTATTTTTGTAACAATTGTGTAAATCTATCTTGTTCTTGATTAATTGCAATATCTTCTCTCATAACTACAAAATTAATAATAAATTAATATTTTTATAATCATTAAAAAAAGAATTGCAACAAAAAATCATAAAAAAGAACATTGAAAATAGACTTAGTAAGCCATCTATAAAATCTAGTATTGACAATTAGGCGTTTCTAACTGCACTTGCAATAACATATGCAACTTTCATATCCAATGGTGAAGGCAAAATATTATCTACAGTTAAATCAGTAACATAATCTGCTAATGCTATTGCTGCTGCAAGTTTGTGTTTCTCTTCGATTTGTGAGATTCTAGCATCTAATGCTCATCTAAATATTCAAGGAAATGCTAGTAAATTATTTACTTGATTTGGAAAGTCACTTCTTCAAGTTGCAACTATATAAGCTCCTCATAGTTTAGCATCATCAGGGAGAATTTCTGGATTTGGATTAGCTAAAGCAAAAACTACTGCTTTATCAGCCATCATACTCACATCTTTTGAGTCCAATAAATTTGGCTTGCTTACACCTACAAACACATCTGCACCAGGCAAAACATCTTTCAACGTTCATCACAAATTATCCTCATTATAAGCAGCAATTTGCTTTTTATACTTATTTAAATCATTTCTATTAGAATTTATTACTCACTTAGAGTCAGTCATAATTATACTTCATACTCAATAATTCCATAATATATTTGCTATTGCTATTCAGGCTGCTCAACTACCACTTATGACAATTTTCAAATTTTGGGTCTTCTTTCATGTAAGTCTACAAGCGTTGATTATTCCCGCTAATACAACTATTGCTGTGCCATGTTGATCATCGTGGAAGACTGGTATATTTAATCTTTTTTTCAACTCTTCTTCTATATAAAAGCAATTAGGAGCAGATATATCCTCTAGATTGATTCCGCCAAAAGTGGGAGAAATATTCTCTACCAAATTAATTATTTCATCTGGATCTTGAGTTTTAAGAACTATTGGTACAGCATCTACTCATCCAAAATATTTGAATAAAATAGCTTTTCATTCCATTACTGGTAATCAAGCTATTCATCATATATTTCAAAGTCACAATACTGCAGTTCAATCAGATACTACTGCTACACTATTTCATTTCCAAGTATATTTATAAGCTAATGATTCATCATTGTGTATCTCTCTACATGGTTGAGCTACTCAAGGAGTATAATAAGTTGATAAATCATCTTTATTATCTAAGGGAACTTTTGAAATTACTTGTATCTTTCATTTGTAATATTCATGTTTTTCTAAAGATTTAGTATTATAGTCCATTTATATATTAATTATAAAATAAATTATAAACAAATAATATATATGAATGTTAATAAATCAATAGAAGAAAATGAAATTAAAAGAAATTAATTAATCTAGGAGTAAGTCTTGTGGTTTTTGATCAATCTCACAATTGTCATGCTCGATTATCTCACCAACAATATAATTTATCATCAAATCTAATTCAGCAAGTATGATATCATCAAAGAAATATTTTTTTGTAATTATTAGATCAATCTATCAATACTTTATCTATAGAACTATCTGTGCTTCAATCTCAAAACTGTCAACTAGTATTATCTCACCAACAATATACTTTATTTGTAAAATCAATAGAACAAGTATATCCATCTCATAGTGAATAATTTTTGAAATATACTTCATCTTCTATCCAACCAGGTATATAAGAATATTCAATAAAATTCATATTTAATTGACCTCTATCATTATTTCCCCAACACATTAATTCATCATCATACTTAATACCACAAGTATGGTCCTTTCATAAATCAACTGACTTATAATTTACTGTTCAGTCAATTAATACAGGAGTAGTCCTATCAGTATATGATGCATTTCCTACTTGTCAAAATTCATTATCTCACCAACAATATATTTTATTAGAAGTAGTTAATCAACATACATGACCATCTCAATTAACTACAGTTTTGAAAGTCAAACTTGAACTAACTGGAACTGGAGAATTTCTTTGGGTAGTTGATCAATCTCATACTTGTCATGAACTATTAAATCACCAACAATATATTTTATCATCAAGTCTAATTGCGCAGCTATTAGATAAGCTAGTTGAAACATACTTGTAAGAGTTGGCAGAATCGATTGGAACTGGAGAGCTTCTTTGGGTAGTTGATCAATCTCATACTTGTCAACGCAAATTCCATCACCAACAATAAAGCTTATTATCAGATCTAAGTGCACAAGTGTGACGTCGTCAAGATGACACTTGCAAATAATTATTAGTTCAATCTATTAATGTTGGATTAGATCTTTGTGTAGTGGTACCGTCTCATAATTGTCAATAAGCATTATCTCACCAACAATAAAGTTTTCAGTCGGTTTTGATTCAACATGTATGATTAGTTCAAAGTGAAATTTTATCATAATCTATTGCTGTAGCACAACTTCACGCTACTGTAGTAAAATTAGCAGTCAAACTTGCTGGTCACTGTACTGTTGTATTACAAGTATAACCAGCTTTTGTTGCATTTATGTTACTACAATTTGATCAATATCATACTCAAGTTCTTGTAAAATTTCCACTTGCATCAGCTGTAACATTGGTTCCACAAACATTTATAGTTGCTCAGCTTCCTCATACTCCAAAACCACCACTTACTGTATAAGTAATTGCTGTCCATTGTGCATAATATGTTACATTTGCGTTAATTACTGTTGATGTTGATATCTGAGTTCATGCAGTTGCTTGCGTATACCAACCATTAAATGTATATCATGATCTAGTTACTGTAGATAAAGTTCATATTGCTGTATTATATATAACTGTCTTACTTGTTGGTGATGGTGTTAATCATCCATTTTCATTGAATGTTACAGTATACTGTCTAGGTGCGCTACAACTTGCATTTGTTCATCATCCAGATCAGTTACAATTCCACGTGAAATTTCATATAGTTGTGTTGATTGAACTTGCATTTCATACACTACATAGATTACTACTTGGAGCATTAACTATTGCAACTCAATCTGCACTTCAACAAATTCAATTAACTACGGCACTACAAGTTCAACTTACTGTTGTAAAAATATTCGTTAAAGTTGCAGGTCATTGGGTCGTTGTATTACATACATATCAAGACTTAGTTGCAGTAATATTATTACAAGTACTTCAGTGATCTATAATAGTTGTAAATGTTCAATCTGCTTGTGCAATTAAATTACTTCCACAAACATCGATCGATGCTCAACTAGCATTAGATCAAAAACTTCCACTTACTGTATAAGTATTTATTTCACAATTAGATCAACTTGGAGAATATCAAGCATTACATGATGGCTCATTAGTTGATGGTAATCAAATTGTTTGAATATCTCATTTATCACATTCAAATTCTTGACTATATGTTATACTACCATTATCTATAAGTTCAGATGTTGAATTTATAATTTGATTAACTCAATGGTTCATTGTAGGTATAATAAATATATGTCAGTCAATTGTTTTAGTTTCTGCACTACAATTATTTTCTACGCATATTCATCACTGATAATTGTATCAATTAATACAATTAAAATGACACAACCCCATTGTCTCGTTATATGACCAAGTTCAAGTAACTCATTGGGTTCAGTTAAGCTGTGCATTAGTAGGCAATATACCTTGACATAAGTTGTTTACACAATTTCAACTCTGCAGAACTTTTCATTCGTCACAATTTATATCACTTTGTTCTTCTCAATAATTCACTACTCAATTATTACAAGTTGCTGTTAATTGTAGTGTTTGTGTTCAATCTGTAATAGCAAAAGTTTTGTTTTGTATTTGAGAATCTCAATGATTGATAACATTAAAATTATATCCACTATATTCATGAGCATCACAACTCAGTAGACTTGGGGTTTGTATACTAACTGTAGCTCAGACAACTTTAATTATTTCATTTATTGCTCCAGGACTATCTAGTTGAGGAAAAGTATTTTTTATTTCAGTGATAGTATTCTGTTGAATTGTAAGGTCATTACTTAATAAACCAGATATGTCTCAAGTAATTATTTGTACTCTATTCTTATAGGAATCATCCTTTTTAAGTATATCCTGCTGCGAATCTAATTCATATTCTCCGCTATATTCATCAATCTTAACTGGATCTAACATCAAAGTATCAGTTTTCAGCAAGTATAACTCCTCTCACAACTTCTTTATCAAATATCATCTATAATTGGTAAGCATATAAGTTGTTTCATAATCATTTGCATAAACATTTTCTATTCAATATGATACTTGCTTTTCATTTTCCAGTATAGCTAATAGTTGATAAAATTTTTTATCTTGTGTTAAACTATACTCATAATAATCTCATCTTGGGTCTTTTGGTATTTTATTTAAATTTCAAACAAAATCAGTCATATTTTCTCAAAATTTTCACTGATACCATAGTATTCAATATTTATCATATTTTATTTCTATCCTTGGATCTGGATCTGGGTAGTTAACTGACTCTTTGGATACAAATGATATTTGTATTGTTTTCTCTAAGGTCTTTAGATCAGATATTCTTCTACTATCTCTAGATTTTCATATCCATTGAGAAACCAACAAAAATGCACTTACTCAAAGCACTGATATTATAGCAATTACAATAATTAACTCTATCAATGTAAATGACTTTAGGAATTTTTTTAATTTTGTTGCCATTTGTATTGGTGAAATTGTAAAATAATATAATAAATTATATGAATAATATTTCCAATTTCAACTATATCGTATAAATAATAAATAAATATAAATCAAAACTTATTTAATTCTATTGAGTTAAAACTTACTATGACGCATGCCCGGGCAAAAGGAGCGCCAGGGCAAGAATGGCGGCGCCTATGCCGGAC
>JAZHDC010000185.1:0-10846 GCA_036541305.1 Candidatus Absconditabacteria bacterium | reverse complement strand
ACTACGCGCTCCACTCCGTTGATGATAAAAGTTCCTCTTTCGGTCATTATCGGAATAAATAAGAGAAATTATATATACTTAATCTTTTTTTGATAAAAATAATAATATGAATAATTTATTGATAAATTTATTAAAAGATCTTAGACAATATTGGCAAACTTGTGATAGTTTGATAGAAATTGTAAGAAAAACCAATAATAAGTATATTTTAGATAAAATTCTAATAATAATAAAGTTACAAATAAAGAAAATAATTGATATAAAAGAGCAAAGAAAGCTAATGAATCAAGTATTATATATTGAGTCAATTAGAGAAAAAGAAAATCTGTATGAAAAGGAGAAGGAAAAAGAATTAGAAGAATTATTAGAAGAAATGAAAAATATTTAATAAAAAATATCATTATGTCATCAATTGATAATTTAAAAAGAATAGATCAAAATAATGACTGATTAATAGATGAAGCAGAAGCAAAGCAGATGTTTCACACTATTAGATGATTTTCAGATGAAGAAAAAATAGAATTTTGATATGAAATGGATAATGATGAGTGATTTAAAAATGTTATAAAAGATTTATTTTTAGATAATTTATATGATATCAAATTAAGTTTATTAGACTGAAGTAGCTTAGATTCAAGATCAATTAAAATCCTTCAATGATATTGAGTGTTGTTTTTTTGAAAAACAAGGGAAGAGATGGGAATGATTGAAAGAAATATTACTCCAGAAATTCAGAATATTTTTCAAGAAATATTAAAAACTATAGAAATTAATGAAGAATCTAAGATAGTTGATTCTATTACTATTAAGTGAAATGAATTTTCATTTATAAATCCTGAGAATGGCATGATAGAAATCTATTCTATTGATTGATTACCAGCTGTTCAAGAGATTCAAGATAAATTAAGACATCAGGAAAGAAAGGAATGACAATTAAAGTTATTGGTAGATGTATGAACAATGTACAGAGATTATTTACAAAGTATTTTAAATAATATTAGTTTTTGATTTTTATCTCAAAAAGATGAAAGGTATAATTCTCAAATTCAAGTAATTACATCTGAAATTCAAAGTATAAGTGCAGTAATAGATAAAATCCAATGAATAAAGATGTCAGATATTGATCTTAAAGAATCTACTGATTTAATATTTAAAAGTGAAGAAGATATAGCCCAAACATATGAATTTGATGAACCAATCTATTTTACTTCAAGATGATTATTGAATAATACTTTAGATTCCATTGCCCAAACTAATCAAACATACAAAACAATAAAAGATATAATTATTAATTGATATTGAAAAGAAGATGATTTTGATTCAAATTCAATATTAGATAAAAAACTAAAAATATTCAAATTAATTAGAGGAAATGATTGATTTGATGACAATAAACATAAGTATGATACTTGAATTTGAATACAAAGAGGTCTTGAAAATGACATTTTGTTAGATAAGTGATTAAACAATAAAAGTAGTATAAAAGAAACTTTTGAAAATATTATAAACATAAAAACTAATACTGAATCTCAAAAAGAATTTTTCAAATCATTCTTTGATTGAAAATTGGTATTTTTTGATTATCTTGATAAAAATTGATTTGATAGTAAAGAAGTTTGAGAAGAACTATATGATTTGATAAATGAAACTCAAGAACAAATAAAAAAACAAATAGAGAGCTTAATAGAAAGTTGAGAATTAAAATTTGAAAATGAAGAAGATAAAAAGAAAAAAATAGATGAAATAATTATTTGAGCTAATGTAACTGCTTTATCTAGGTTTATGGTGCATAAAACATTGGATAAAAATCAAGATTATGTTAAAGAATTATGAAAAGAAAGCGAATTAGTAGATTTATACTCAAAAGTAGAATGAGTATGAGATTATCTATCTGATGTAGATTATAATTCAAGAGTCGAAACAATGAAATTTTGGGCTTCACAAATAGCAATTATGTATGTAGCTTGACTTTCACAATTGTGAACAAGAATGGTAGTATGAAATTCACTGAGGATAGAATGAGCAACTACTTGAACAGCAAGTATGACAACTGCCCAATATCTTGGGTCAAAAGCATTTCTTACTAAGTTATGAACTGAGGCAACATTATTATGAACAGAATGAGCTGCTTTCTATAAAGTATATGACATATTAAACGGATTGATGAATAGTGAAGATGTTAGTAAACTATTAGTCAGATTTAATGTACAAGATTGGTATAGAACTACAATGTTTTTATGAGTTTTAAGAGCAATTCCACCATTACATTATGCCAAAGTTGATAAAATGAATTTTGGGAACAAAGTTACAACAGATTTCTTAAAGTGATTATGAAATATTACATTAGATACTGCAGAATTATTGTGAACAGATATTGTTATTAAATTATCATTCCAAGAATGAGTGCCAAACCCTATTAGTAATATGTGAGATTTTTTTGATTTTATTTGTGAGGAATTAAAGTTTATTATTCCTTTAGTAATATGATTAAGATGAGCAGAAAATACTTTGTGATGAGTTGCAATGTTAGAAAAATTTGAAAAAAATTTAAATAAAGATATAATAGTTGTAGTTAATAAAGATTGACAGATAAGTATTGAGTGATTAAAAATAGATATTAGAAGATTAAAACAGAGTATTGACATATTGAATAAGCAAAAACAAACAAATAAAGTAGTAAATGATAAACAGAAATTAAGATGAGAATTACAAACTACTAAACAAGAATATAAAGAGCAAAGAGAAAGCTCAAAACAATCTGAATCAGACATTCACAAAGCAGAATGATATAAACCAAAATCTAATGATTGAGTGAAAGAAGATTTAAGTTGGAGTGTTGTGTATAAAGAATTATGAATAGATTTAAATAATATAAAATTAGAAGATGTAATTAAGTGATTCAATATAAAAGATAATGTATATAAATGAGAATGAATAAGTACTTGATTTAAAAAATTACTAGATAGATTTGAATGAAATAGAAGTGTAGATGATATATGAAAAGATGTATGAGAAGTAGTCGATTTAGAATTTACTAAACTTAAAGACTACCTTGATAGTTTAGAATGATTGACACCAAGACAATTAGAACAAATAGAATTATTTAAAGAGAATATAAAACAAGTAGAAAAAAGAATAACAGCAGACTTCATGAAATCACTTGAATCTAGGATAAAATCACAAGAGTTAAACAAAGATTATTGAGAAAATATTAGATGGTTAACAGATGTCATTGATAGTTATGTGAAAAATATGGATAGTAAACTGAAAGAGTGAATTAAAAATTGAGATATACCTTTTGTATCTGTGCCAATAAAAAAATAAAGTTTATATAATAAGATATTAATAATGACTGAGATCAAAATAGAGTTAAATGAAAATTCTGAAATTAATCAAGTAAGAAGTAAAATTATTGAGAAATTAAAAGTTAAATGATTATTTGAATGATATTGATGAGTTGTTGTTAATAAAATAAAAGATGAAGTATATTCAGTAGAATGAGATACTTGAAATATATCATATTTTGCTAATAAAACTTGAGAAGTAATAATAAGTACAGTTTGAGTAATGAACAGTTATTATTTTAAAACAGCAAGCATTCTTACTTGATATTTTGAGATAAAATGAGAAGATTGAACATATAGACTTTATAAAATAAAGGAAATTGATAGAGATAATAATAAAATAATTCCAGAAAAAGAAGTTGATAAGTATTCAGAAGAATATTATAATGCTCGGATGGATATTGCTTTTTTTGGGATTTCAATGTCTACTAAATTATTCTTAAAAAAATCAACTGATTGATTATATAATGAATTAGACAATGAATGGTTATGAGTTGCATTGAATACAAAGGTTTTAAAAATTTTAGATCTATACACTTTTTATAATAATAAACAAATAACAAAAGAATTATTTGATAAATATTTATCAAAACTTCAATCTTTATTGCTTCAACAAATTGCTGATAGTAGATTTGAAAGAGTTAAAAGACAAATTACTAAGGAAGAATTAGATTTTTATCTAAATGAAAATTTAATTTCAAAAGAATTATATGATCTTGCAATACAAGAATTAAAGGAATTAGAAGATTTAAAACAACAAAAAGAAGAAAAGAAAAAAAACTGAATGAAAAAAGCACTTGAAGAAACAATGAATGAGATATTAGGATCTGAATAGTCTAGAAGGCAATAAGTATTAGTAGAAAGTAATAGTATATTGTGAATAGTGAGGATAATATAATTCAATCTCCAATTGCCATTGCTACTGCTATTCAGCAGATTGGATTTGGATGAGGATAACGATTTGGATTTGGGATAACAATAATTATTAGAACATAGAACTTAGTAATAATTACTAATTACTGAGTACAATTGCGAAGCAATTCTGGGCTCCGGGTCGTAGTCAAACTTCATTGCTTTAATTATTTCACTGCAAATACTGCTCAGACAAGTTTGTTGTGGCGCCATAGATAATTGATATATTATTATATAATATAAGTAGTTTTTGCAAATATATTTCATCAGATTATTCTATCTATATAACATATTTTGTCACAGCTTGACATTTTTCTCGTTTTGAATATAAGAAATCAATTTAATAATAAGAAACCACAATGAACAATAAAATCAATTTCATAATAATGAAAATTTTCATGAAAAAAGCTTGAACATTATAAAATTATTAATTAGTTTTAGAAATTTCTCAATTTAATAATAGAAAACCAAAAATTTCATTTTATTATTTTTGAATATAATCAAAATGAAAATACCTTATTTAAATTTACTTACTACAAGTTACAAATTTTCAAAAGACAAGAAACCATTGTTTGTATGATGAATAGCTTTTTTTATTGTTGCAAATGTTTTGACCAGTATAGAGCCATTTTTGCTTTGATGGATGATCAATGCTATCCAACAAGGTTGACCTAATATGTTTGAGGATTTTATGTTTTTCCTGATTTTGTATTCACTGATTCCTTTGGTATTTTGGACTTTCCATCGAATAGGTAGATATATGGAGAGGCTAGTCGCCTTTTATGTTTCTTCTAATTTGAAACAGTACTTGTACAATATTGTTGTTCGTTTGCCATTTAGTTGGCATGTGGACAATCATACTTGAGAAACTATCAATAAGTTTAACAAAGCTACCAATGCTATTTCCAATTTTACAGAAGGGAATTTTATGTATATTTACACTATTACCAACTTTATTATTTCCATTGGTTGAATAGTTTTTGTTGGATCTAGAATTAGTAATTCCTATGCTTTTACTCTTTTTATGCTACTTTTTCTATCATTGATTTTTATTTCATTTTTGCTTTTCAAATTTGATAAGATACTTGTAGGTCAGTACAAACAAATTATAGAGAAAGAAAACAAAGTTTCTGCTTTGCTATTTGATTATATTTCCAATATTAGGACTGTAATTACTTTGCATATTCAGCAGCTTTCACAAAATCAGCTAAAAACAAGAATTATGCATATATTACCTATTTTGAAACCAAATATCAACTGGAATGAGTTCAAATGGTTTAGCTTGAGTATGCTTACAACAATTTTGGTATTTTTGGTGATTTTTACATATGGTTATTTTGAGTACAATCAGTCTTGAACGATTTTGATTGGTAATGTGGTGATTTTGTTCCAGTATCTGAGATGGTTCAAGTCAAGTTTTGATAATTTTGCTTGGCAAAACGAAAATATTGTTAGAGATAACACTGATTTGAATGCTGTGAAAGAAATTATAGATGATTTTGAGACAATTGAAAGCTCCAAGTCAGATTGAATTCACATTTCAAATCGGAATACAATCACAATTGACAACTTAAATTTTTCATACAAAACTTGAGAGAAAAATGTTTTACACAATATTTCACTTCAAATCCACAAATGAGATAAAATCGCTTTTGTAGGCGAGTCGTGAAGTGGTAAGTCTACAATGTTGTCTATTTTGAAATGATTATATGAAACCAAGGATTTAACTATGAGAATAGATAATGAAACTTACAACCAATCTAATTTACTAGCAGATATTACAGCATTGATTCCTCAAGATCCTGAAATCTTTGAAAACACAATAAGATACAATGTAAGTTTTGGTCTAGAAGTAGATGATGAAAAGATAATGGAGTTTATTAGACTAGCCAAATTTGATTGAGTACTAGCAAGACTTCCTAACTGATTGGATACAGACATCAAAGAGAAATGAGTAAATCTATCTTGATGAGAGAAACAAAGATTAGCCCTTGCAAGATGACTATTTGTAATCCAGCAAAGAAGCTTAATTTTGTTAGATGAGCCAACAAGTAGCGTAGATTCACAAAATGAGCTAGAAATATACAAGGCACTATTTACCAAATACTCAGACAAGACTATTATTTCCAGCATCCACAGGCTGCATCTTTTGAGTATGTTTGACAAAATTTATGTATTTGATAAGGGTCAAATTGTTCAATTTTGAACATTCAAAGAGCTTATTAGTCAAGATTGATTATTGAAAACCTCTTGGGAAAATTATTTACTTACTAATAATGAAAACTAATTTTTAGGGACACAGATCAGGAACTTATGCTTTTTGTCTATTTGCAAAAGTTTGTGGTCTGCTGTTTTGTTTATTTTGATAATTGGTAGATTACTATTGCAAACAGTAATTGAATTAATTATATTAGACATATTATTCTAATAATTTTTAGTATTATTTTGAAAATCAAATGAAAATAGTAATTTGTGGAAGTATGTCTAGTAGCGAATTAATGGCACAAATAGGAGAAAAATTAGAGTCTAAATCCTTTGAAGTAATACTACCCAAACATACTAAAGAGTATGCAAGTTGAATTATGAAGCTTGAAAACTCTAAGGAATCTACTGAAAACAAAATCAAAGACAATTTGATAAAAGATTATTTTAACAAAATAGCTCAATCAGATGCTGTTTTGATAGTGAATGTTCCTAAAAATAATATTCCTAATTATATATGATGAAACTCTTTTTTGGAAATGGCTTTTGCACATGTTTTGGATAAGAAAATCTATTTACTGAATCCTATACCAGATATGATTTATACAGATGAAATTATCGCATTGAGGCCAGTAGTAATACATTGAAATTTAGATTTGATAGTGTAAATTACAGATGTAATTAAATATTATTATTTTGTAATCAATTTCAAATAATTATGCTTAAAATTTACTTGAAAAATAAATGATAACTATTATAAATTATTATTTAATGTAATAATCTTCATATTAACTAATATTTTATATTTATATGATAATCTAATGGCAAAAACAATCAAAAAGTTCCTAAAATCTTTTACTTTAATAGAACTAATAATTGTAATTGCAATTATTGCAGTGCTATGAGTAGCTGCATTTCTAGTGCTTATACAATGGATGAGTAAGTGAAGAGATGCACAGAGAATCTCTGATTTATCTACTATCAAAACTGCTTTAGATATTGCATTATCCAAAAATGATGAGCTGCCTCTACCAGATGAAGCCAATGAATTGCTATATTCGTGAACGGAGATATTATACCAAGGTAAGTTTGGGGACGATGTTGTAACCCAAATATGAACTCTAAATAAAGTTCCAAAAGATAGAGTGAATGGAGAATATGAATATTCGCTATTGTATGATAAAAAGACTTACAGAATAAGAGCACAGATTGAGAATGATCAATATAGAATGACATTCATTGATAAAGTAAAAGCAAGTAATAACTATTATAGATATGTTTGAAAAGATATAAAAGCAGTGGTGGTAAAGGAAATGTTTGTATATTTACCAAGTATGTTTATATCCTGATATGTATTAGGAGAATATGATTTATATGATAATGATTTTAAAGTATTTGAAGTGGATAATGTATGAGAGTATAAGTCATGATTTGCAATCCATATAAATGAAATTGAAGAAATCAAAGCTGAATTAGGAAGTTTATGATTACAAGATAATGAAATTAATCAAATTATTGCCCAATGAACAGGTCAACCACAAATAGTGGCACAGGCAAAGTGTAATTGAACGTTACCTGAAAATGCACAATTAAATTGAAATCAAAAGAATTGATTAGATTTATCATATAGTGAAACTATTGGTGATTGTAATTATAAATGTAAATCAGGATATTATTTTACTTGATGAAATTGTGAGAATTCACAAGTTGCTTCTTGAAATACTATTGATTGATATGAGTTTTTTGAAAATTGAGTACAAATATATCCTCAAAGCTGTAATGATTTGTTAGTTAGCACTGAGCCTAACTTCAAGATTAATTGACCTTGGAATTGATTAAAGTTTGAAGATGGAGTGTATTGGATAAAACCAAGTGAAGATGCAGCTATCAAAGTATATTGTGATATGACAAATGATGAAGGTGGATGGACTGCATTAATAAGCAAAATGAATATAGTGTATTTATGATATTGCTATTGAAATGCAACTATCATTAATAGTTTTAATAATTGTAGTACATCTTGTGATTCAAATTGATATCTAGTCTCTACAAATTGTACTCGACCAAATTCTTATAGTACAACAGTAAAATTGCCTATTAATTATACAAAAGTTAGAGTTTGATATTATTGATGAATTAATAGGCCTGCATATTATATTTATGTATGATGATATATGGCAGTTGATACCTCAATTAATTTAACTATGATAGATAACACAAGTTATAGTGCAAATAGTTGATATCTTTCAAAACCTTTATGAATATATGATTTAACATGAAGTGAAGCGGTAGCTGGTATATATTATCATTGACTTGCGAAATTATGAGAAGTCTTTTACAAATAAAAAATATAATTTTATTTAATTATTTTTTAACCTAAACAATTATTAAAATGGCAAAAACAATCAAAAAACTCTTAAAATCATTTACTTTAATAGAGCTAATCATTGTAATTGCAATAATAGCAGTTTTATGAGCTACTGCATTTTTGCTATTAACTCAATGGATGAGTAAAGGTAGAGATGCACAGAGAATATCTGATCTGAATGTAATACAGAATGCATTGAATATACAGATTACCCAATCAGATAGTTTACCAATACCTGATAGTTATAATACAGTTACATACACTTGAGAAGTAGTACTTTATCAATGAAAGTTTTGAAGTGGAGTAGTAAGTAAGATTTCAAGTTTAGTGAAATTACCTAAAGATAAGATCCATGGAGAGTATGATTATAGTTTGTTGTCAGATAGACAAACATACAAGGTAATGGCAATGATGGAAAATAATAATTATAAGACAGCATTTGTACAATGAGTATATGCAGATGAAATGTATTATAGATATGTATGAAAAGATTTGAGATGAATAATAGTTTGAAATGATTTTGTATATCTACCAAACATGTTCCTTACTTGATATATAGCTTGAGAGTATGATTTGTGAAGTGGAATGAATGTATTTTTGTGAAACAAAGTATGAGAATATGTAAGTGGATGAATAGTAGATAAAGATAATAAAGATGGAATAATAGCGATGATGACTGGATTATGATTGAGTGTAAATGATGCAACTAGTATATATTCTAAAGCATCCTGAGTAAGTTTAAGCATACAAACTGAACAACAACCTGCCCAACCAGAAGATACTAGTTGGTGTTATTATACAAGTAATGAATTATCTAATGCTCATGCAGATTGGAATGCTGCAGAACTTAAATATGATGAGGTTAGTAAAAAATGTTATATATTTGGTGATGAAGATGAAAATGCAAAAGCAGCCTGTAATAAGTGGGTAACTGATAATGTAACACAGTGATGAGATTTTGTTTGGGTACCTGCAAGATGGTTTGTAACAGACTGAATATGAACAGACATGAAAGATATATTTTATCAAAGAGAAGTAAGTTATAATTGAAATAATTATGTATGTAGATGATTTGCAGTGATGAAATATGAAGCAAAATTTACAAATACATCTGATAAAATACAGCCAAACTCATTACGAAAGACTTGGGCAGAGAGTGATTATTGAGTTGATAATGATATATATTCTCAAACAATAAGTAATGGATGAATAACAAGTAAAGCTGAAGATTATCCAATTGCGAATATAAGACAATGAGAAGCAATACAAGCTTGTGGAACGGATGGTATATATCATCTAATTACAAATAATGAGTGGATGGCAATCGCAAGAAATGCAGAACAACAATGAACCAATTGGACAAGTTGAATCAAATGAAATTGATGATTATACAGGTGAAATGTAGATATCTCAGATAATATGAGTTGGAGTAGTTTTGCTGCTTCATGAATTTTTTCATCAGCTGCCTGAAGTGATAATTCTCCAAGATGAATTTGAGTAATATGAAATAGACTTCATGTATTATCAAATTGAATCAAAATTTGGGATATGAGTTGAAATGTTTGGGAACATGTAAATAAATCTAATTTACCAAGTACAAGTAATTTGAGAACTAATAATACTTGGAATTCAAATACAATTAGAGTTTCTAATGCTTGTGGATGAACTAATTGGTATAGTTTTTATAATAATGATTGAGTAGCTCAGTGTAATTATACAAATCTGTATACATATGATAATATGTGACCATCCACACCTAATTTGAATATGTCTAATGGAATATGAAGAATATATTCTTCTAATAATATATCTAACAATGTTTATTTTCGTGGTAGTGGTGGTTCTGATATTAGTTTTGCAGGTATCTTTACTTTGCACCTTGGCCTAGAGGTGCCTACCATTCTTGATTCAATTGGTTTTCGTTGTGCTAGGTAATTTAAAAGTTAATTTATTTTAAAAAATATCTATTTGAATTTTGAGAAAAAATAATTAAAATTAATCTCTTTAATTTTTTTTATTG
>JAZHDC010000184.1:0-10940 GCA_036541305.1 Candidatus Absconditabacteria bacterium | reverse complement strand
ATCCAGTATTTTCAATATCATATATCACAAGAGCTTTACTCATTGCATTGATATCGGTAACTTTTCTTGAATCTCTACTCTTACTCATCCATTGAGTAAGTAGCAAAAATGCTGCAGCTGATAATATTGCTATTATTGCAATTACAATTATCAACTCAATCAATGTAAAACTTTTCAAAATCTTCTTTAGTTTTTTCATTTGATTTGATAATTTATAAAGTATACTTTAATTTATTTTAATAAAATAAATTTCAAAATCAATAACAATTTGTTTTACTCAAATCAAAAAAAGTGGATATAATCCACTTTATAATTATATTTAAGCACACAACTTACTTTATTTTACAATCCCTTTGTATTTGAACAATTTTAGATCAGCTGAGACTTTTTGCAAATTAATAACAGCTTTCTCCAAATCTTCAATACTACCTTTTGCTCTAAGAGTTGTAATATTTTTTTCCAAATCCTTTTTCATTTTTTCCAATACTTCTTGTGACTCTCAAGGAGTTTTTGTCGCAGCACTAGTAACAATAACAACTGAGTCTCAGTCAACAAATACTAATCATCTAGATACTGAAACAAAAAGATTGTCATCTTTAAACAAAAAATCTCTTTCACGCAACAAATCCTTATCTGCTTTTCTTGCAGTAACTTTTACAATTCAAGGAGTAACAACTGAAGAAAGTGGCATATGTCAAGGTAATACTCATATTTCTCATTCTTCAGTAGGGACTACAACACTTTCTATTTCTCATTGAAATACTATTTTATCAGGACTTGTTATTTTCAAAAACATTTTTATTTCTTATTTATTACAATAAATATTATTTATAATCTTATTTAAATCATCACAATTTTTTTCTCAAAAAAGCTGGTGTTTCAAAATCCTCTGCTTCTTTCTTTTCAACTTGTCTACTTTCAGGAGCAACGTTGTCTTTTTTCACTGCTCTATTAATGAAGTCTTCTCATTTTGTTCTTCTCATTCATATATTTGATGATTGTTTTGGTTGAGAAAATCATCTAATAATGGAATCTTGAGTAGCTTTTGGAAATCAAGTAGCAACTATAGTTACTTTAACTTCTCATTCATAAGAGTCATCAAAAGTCATTCACCAAATAATATTAGCATCTGGATCTGCAATTTCTTCTACTATTCTAGCAGCTTCTTGTACTTCTACTGGTGTTAAATCTTCACCTCCAGTTACTGCAAATATAATATTTGTAGCACCTTCTAAATTAGCTTCCAAAAGTGGATTATCTATAGCTCTTCTTGCAGCATCTACAGCTCTATTTTCTCATTCTCCATATCCTATTCACAACAATGCTGTTCATGAATCTTTCATAATCACATTAACATCTGCAAAATCAGTATTTATATCTCAAGGTTTTACTATCAAGTCAGAAATACCTTGTACTCATAATAACAATATTTTATCAATCAATGTAAATGCTTGTTTGAATGTAGTCTTTTTATCAATAATATTGAAGATTTTATCATTAGGGATAACAATAAGTGTATCAACACAAGTTTGCATTTTCTCTAATCACTCAATAGCGTTTAATAATCTTTTCTTTCATTCAAAAGAAAAAGGTTTAGTTACAACTCAAACTGTAAGAATTCACATTTCTTTGGCTGTAGCAGCAATTACTGGAGCTGCTCAAGTTCAAGTTCCACCTCACATTCAAGCAGTAATGAATATCATGTCAGTATCCTGAAGTAATCTTTTCAAATCCTCCATATCTTCTTCAGCAGATTTTCTTCCAATATCTGGATTAGCTCACGCTCAAAGTCATTTTGTAATATTCAAACCAATATTTATTTTTATTGGAGCCAAATTACTTGATAAAGCTTGAGCATCTGTATTTACAGCAACGAAATCTACTCATTCCAATCATTCTCTAATCATTCTATTAATTGTATTTCCTCATGAACCTCAAACTCATATAACTTTTATCCTAGCTCAAGGAATAAATTCAGGTGTAATTTCTTGTAAAACCATAACAATAAATTATAAATTAAAATAAATCTTTTACATATTTTACTATTTTCTTAATGAATCCAAAATCTACTCAAAGATTGAATGAAGACTTAGTATTATCAAAATATTTATTTGACCAGTAGTAATCTCACAAAATATTAATAAATTGAAGATTATTAGATAAATCTCAAATACTGAATACTTTATCTTTTCAGTAAAATGAAGCAAGTTTGAATACTTCCTTTGCTAATAGGTCAAGATTTTCCATCTTAGCTCATCATCAGATTAGTATTATTCATCAAGGCAATTTTCAATCTTTTCACAAATCTCTAAGATCATCGTTAATTCTTTCAAAGATTTCTTCGTATCTAGCAGCAATAATATCAGACAAGAACTTAATATCAATTGATTCATCAGCTTCAATTTTTTCATCTCACATAAGTATTATTCATTTTTCTCTTTTCAATTTCTCTGCCTCTGATATATCAATCTGTAATCAAATAGAAATATCCTTTGTAACATCTTCTCATCAAATAGGTAATACTCAGTACAATATCGGATATCATTCTTCGTATACTACATAAGAAGTATGATTATTTCAAATGTCTACTAGCACTGTTCACAAATCTCTTGAATCAATATCTAAAGTAACTTCAGCTGCTCATAAAATATTTGGAATTATATCAGGATCTCAAAGTTCCATTTTTTCAAAAACTTCTTTTAGACTATTATATAAGTTTTTAGGTATCATGAAGATGTCAGCAATCAATTCTAGCTTTCTTCACTCCATTCAAATTGGATCCTTCAACTTCAGATGATCATCAATTATCCACTGAACTTGCATTATCTTAATAGTTTCATAATTTGGCTCTGTACTCTCTTCTAACAAGTCAAATATATGCTCCATATCATCTTTCATAATTTTTGTATTTAATACTCTTTTTTGTTCACTTACTCTTTTGATTTTCATCTCAGGACTTGAAATTCAGATTGTAACTTCTTCCATAAACTCTCATCATAGTTTCTTAACAAAAGAATCTAATACCAAATTAATTGAATAAATAAAGTCGTCAATATCCAAAATCTTTCACTTACGCATTCACTTTGTTTTTATCATTTCTTTTGCAAGAATAACTTTCTTTCATTCATCATTAGCTACTACTACTCAGTTTATATATCCGTTTCCTAAGTCCAACATTACTCTAATAGAATCCATATTATTTTTTTGTGATATCAATAAATTAATGATTAATCTTATAATCCTTTTTATTTAAAAATCAATTTGTTTTAGAAATTATGCGATAACTAAAAGTTATCAATTGAATTATTGCCTATAATTCTTATATTTAGTATTAATTTTTTTTCTAAAAGAATTTCTATAAAACCTTAAAGTATTTTCAGTTATATAAATATCATCTCTACTTCAAATTTTTTTAGCTCTAATTAAAATTATTGGCAACCAAACTAATTTTAGTATACTCTCAAATATATTTCATATTATTCAATAATTTAAAAATTCAATAGTCTTTTTTACTATTCACTTTCATGAAATTAATTTCACTCCTAAAAAAATACTTTGTAGTGGCTTCCAATTTAGTAAGAACTCTGATAACCATTTATTATCTTCAAAAACAATATTAGAATTATTAATGTTTTCAGAATATAATGGAACCAAATGTGCAATCCAATAAAAGAAATATATATCATGAGGTTTTATACATTGTTGAAAAAAGTTCAATGAATCAGCAGTTACAAAAAATCATAAATCAAATTTCAGTGCTTGTTTGTTGTTAAACCATCTCAAACCAAGTATTGTAAAAAAAACAGAAAAATAAAATCTAGTTAATAAAAGTCTATTAGGTTTGCATACAACCAATAAATCGATATCTGAGTTAGAATCTAATTTATTGAAAGTTATTCAATTACATAAATATATTTGATTTACAAAAGGTAAATTTTTAAAAAGATATGAATACTTATTTATATGAGAAATATATGTATTCAATAATGTGTCTTTTTCATTTCGTGAAAATTTTTTTTCATTTAAAAATCAGTAGTCTATGTCCTTTTTTTCGTGTATACGAAAATAATCCTTAAATTTTGGCTCAGGATAATTCAAAATTTCATAAAAAGACAGACTATTCTTCATTTAATTTTATTTTAGGTATTAATATTCGGTGTTATCACTCCATCTTGCACAAACTTTTCATCACAAATCCCAATTCAAACATTTTACATATTTTACTGTTTCTGTTCTTCTATCAAAAATAAACTTTCATAAAGGTCTACAAAACTTATTTCAATCGCTTCCAATGTCATTTCCACAAAAGTTTGCAATAAATGATCAAGTAAACTGACCTGGATCATTGTTTATCAAAAATCTTGGTAAAGGATTAAATGAATCATCTAAAATATTAATATTAATATTTAATCATCAACTTGCTCAAGTTAATTGAACATAAAAATCTTTTGCATAACAACCATAAGGACTTGTATTTTCAGATCAACTAAACACAACACTACTAGTTACTTGATGTCAAGCAGTTCATCAACTATATCAAAAATCAATTTTTTGAGAGTTCAGATCTAGGTAATAAGAGTCAGGAAATCTAAGAGATCATCAAGAATATATTCATTTTCAAGTAACTGCGCTATTTATGGTCTGAGTAATAAATCAGTTTGTAAAGTTCAAACAAGATTGTGCATTGATAATGTTCTTATCAGAACTTTTAAATAATCATGAACCAGCAGATACTAGCATTGAAATAATGACTAAGACAAAAAGCATTTCTATCAAAGTAAATCCTGCTTTTTTCATATGATAATGTTATTTAACTAAAGGTCTAATTATATATGTATAATTATCATCATTAATATTTTTAAATACTATTGGTCTTTCTGCATTTACTACATTTAATGTCATTTCTTCTGCCTCTATAGATTTTATATAATCTTGAACATACTTTCAATTTATTCCAAAATTTATTTGTTCTCATTCTACATATGCTGATAATTGTGTTTTTCATTCTCATCTATCTGTTTCTCATGACTTCAATGATAAAACATTCTCTCCAATTGAAATATCAATAAAATTATTTATATCTCTAGTAAGAATAGATATTTTTCTAATAGCTTTATCTAAATCAGATTTATTTAAAATCACTTTGGAATTAAAGACTGTAGGTATAATATTTTCATTTTCATATTCTGGAAAATTTCATTGTATCAATAATGATGTTGTAATAATTTTGAAGCTATCTAACTTAAAACTAAAAGAGACTAGATTATCAGCAATATTCATCTCTAGATCTTCTCAACCTTTACTTACAAAAAAGTCTGACACTTTCTTTATATCTGCAACATTTAATTTTGGAATAATAATGCTTACCGGGTCAAAATTACCATCAAAATCTACTCTATACTCTGACAACCTAAAAGAATCCGTTCAAACAAATATTAATTTATTTCATTTGGTAGTGTTTTTCAATCTCATCAAAACTCAAGTCAAAACTGGAGAAAAATTTCTATCAGTTACTGCATACTCTACTTTTTCAATTCATTTAGAAAATTGGTTTGCAGGGATCTTTATAGTGGTATTTCAAACAAACTCAGGAACCGCTACATACTCACTTGCTGAGATTCATTTGATTTTATATTCATCAGTTCCATTCCTCAACAATACTGTATCATTGTTTTCATCAAGTATGAAAACTACATCTTCTTCTTCAATTGTTTTCACAATGTCATACAAAGTCTTAGCATTTATTGTAATTGCTCATTCCATTTCTATACTTGCAGGAATTTCTACATCTATATACTTTTCCATATCAGTAGCTCTAAAGATTACTGAATCAATGTTTCATCTTATATAAATATTTTCCAATACTGGCAAAGTTGAATGTTTGGATACGTATCTAAATACTAACTCCATAACTTCTTGCAAATAAGATAGCTTCACTGTTAATTTCATTGTTTTTATATAAGTTATAAATTACTTTCAATAATTACGCATTTCAGCACTTTGATCAAACCACTCTAATGCTTGTATATAGTTTTGTGTTTTGAATTCAGGGCATTTTTGTGGCACAAAGTATAACTGAGCATATCAAATCATCCAACTCATAAATCAAGATAATCTATGTGCCATATTTCATTTGGTTCTAATAACAAATTCTATATTAGGTAATCAAGCAAAATCTAAATTATTTGTTAATTCTATTTCATCAATTTTATCTACCAATTCTTCGTTAGATAGATTAGAATTATTATTAATATATTTTTTGATTCATCTAATTATTTCATCTTGTCATCAATAATTGATACACAAAACAAAATACTTATTTCATCAAAATTTATATTCTTGCTCAGTTTGTCTAAGGAAGTCGACTAATTCTTTTGGGAGTCATTTTTCATTACCTGCCCATTTGAAGTTTACATTTTTTTCTTTCAAAAACAATCACAATTTTTCATAAAAATTTTTGTACAATTGAAACAAGTACTCTAATTCATCTGAAGATCTTTTTTTTAGGTTTTCTGTACTTAATCCCCAAGTAGTAAAAACTTCAATCGGAGTTTCACTAAAGGTATATTTTACTAATTCTACTACAGTGTTCATTCATTCCAAATGTCAGCTTATTTGAGGAAATCAATTATCTTTTGCCCAAGTTCTATTTCAGTCAGGGATCAAAGCAACGTGCTTTGGATATATCATCAAATCTTAATTTAAAATTTAAAATTATTTTATTATTAACTCTTCAAAATTTTCTTTGTAGTACAATCTACATTTTTTGATAATTTGCTCAACCTTTTCCATATCTGCTAAATCCTTTTTTTCTATGTTTAATTTTAGGCTAAAATATCAGTAATATTCAGTTTGTTTAAACTTTTTTAGTAAAGATGGTAATTTCAAAATTCAAGATCACAGTGGTTGATGTGATTTTCATAATTTATCCTTATCAGATAAGTATACTACTCAAATATGAGGAACAAAATTCGACATCTTTCTCAAGAAAGAACTTTCCAAAATTGTTTCATCTAAATTAGAAATATCCAATCATAATTGAGCTTTCATTTTTGTTATAATTTCCACAGGATTTGCAAAATAATATTTTGATATTGGTAATGAAAACAAATTACTATTTGGAGGATTTACTATACAAAATTTTATATTACTATTATGTCTTTTGTAAGAAGCTAAGTTAGTAGTTATAAACCTGTAGGTTTCAATTTGATATCTCAATGGAGCGTTTATACAAATTATCTGAGCTCATACTGCATTAGCTATATTTACTGCCATATCCAATTCTTTTCTATTAACTTTACTTGATACTTGAATTACATTTACTGGTATTTCATATTTTTCTACCAGTTTTGTAACATATCCGACATTCCGAGCATCAAAATTTTTCCATAAGGCTAAATCAATTCAATCAAAGTTCAAATCTTTTGCACATTGAAAGACATAATCCAATCAGTATCATGATAATGTTTCTTGACTTAGAATCAACTTAGCTTTTTTATCTGTAACCATTTGAAAAAAACTCATAAATAAAAGCAAATTTTTGGTTATTTTAAGGATTTAGTTTTTATTTTCAATGAATTTTATAGTATTTTTACATATTTACATATAAAACAATAATTATATTTAATTTACTAGGTACAAATAAATGGATTAATGCTAATTTACACTTCCAAAGATTTATATCTATTATATCAAATATATAATAAAAATCAAATAATAAAGGTACAAATAAACCAAACAAAAATTATATTACTATAAAACAATGTATCAATAGGGGCTGTGCAATTTTTAACACTTTTATAATAACTTAGTACTTTAGGATAAATTGTAAAAAGAATTATTATCAATAATATATTTCATAAAAAAATAGATAAAAATCAAGGAATTGATGTAGAAATCTTTGAAGGATTAGTTTCCTTGAAATCAGGATAAAATGTCCCCATTACATAAAAAATCGATATTATGGTCAATAATAATGGCAACAATAATGAATATCACAAAAGCTTAATAACACTAGAAAATCATATTATATTTCAATAAAAATATGACAAGAAATAACCAGTAATCAAAAGTAAAATTGTAAAAAATATACTTTTTGTAACATAAATATTGAATCCTTTCAAAGGAATTGTCTTCAATATCCAAAGAGACTTTCATTCTAAACTAATATTTGGAAAAATAAACCTCAATGATATTGCTCATACAAAAAAAGCTGCTAATCATGTATTCACAAGGGATAAAACAGAAATAATATAAACATTTTCTACATTTTTAACTACAACTCATTTGATTGCAAATATATACATAGTTAGTAATACAAAAAATATAATCAATTGTGACCATTGAGAAGGATCTCTAAAAGTAATCAAAATATCTTTTATCAAAATATTTAATGTCTTATTTTGGATAAATAAGCTTTTATATTTTATAGCAGGCTTTTTATTAAACAAGTTGAATCCCCAAATATTTTGTAATGATTGAAAGTATAATTTGTCTCAAAGCTTTATCAATAATATTGTTGAAATAATACTTGTAAGAATTATAAAAATAACATATACAGAAACTGCAAGATAATCACTAATCAAGATATAATCTAAAAGTTTACTAAATCGATTAAATGGGAGTAATATATTTGAATAATCATATCCAAGTATTTTATCTTCAATAAAAGTAAATGTTTCTTGTTTGTTGATAGCAGATATTTCAATAGATTTGTTAACAATATAATATACAAATGAAAAAAAAGTTACTAAAAACAATGAATTTCTCAACAAAATTTTCAAAGACAAGAAAAATCTAATAAATATCAAACTCAAAAAAACTCAAATCAAACAAGCAAAAAATGTAAGAAAAAACAATGAAAATAATCAATAAAATACAAACCAAATTCAGTAATTATTTACTATACCATATGCAACAAAAGTAGGAATCAGTATAAACAAACTTCACAACAATCCAAAATAAGAAACCTTAAAAAATCATAAGCTAAAAATGTCTTTGTAAGAAAATGGTCAACTCAAAAGATATTTAACCTCTTTATTCAAATATAATGTGGGAATTGATGTAATAAATGACAATATCATTATTGTAAAAAAAACAACCATCAAAATCAATGCAAGTATTTTTGGTGAAAACAAATATCATCAAGGTATAAAATTTATAAAAAAATTAAACACCATCCCTATTATAAAACCAATTAACAACTCAAAACAAAGTAATATAAGTAATCAAAAAACAAAAAATAATAATTTTTGTTTCAAAAAATATGAAAATGAGGCATTTTGTATTTTAATAAAAGTTTTGATTAGTAGTGATTTCATTTTATTTTAATAAGTTTTTTAAATCTCAAACCTCATATCACCCTGTAAGTCTAATAAATTCATCTTCAAGGTTGTCTGTAAAACTTTCTTTTCATTCTAGCATTACCTGCAATTTTCAACTATGAATTATTCCTATTCTATCACACACCTGAGCAGCAACGTGTAGCTGATGTGTAGTAAGAATTACTGATGTTCATGACTCCTTTGTAATAATTTTGATTATATCCTTTACTACTTTTGCCGATTGAGGATCAAGTCAAACCATAGGTTCATCTACTATCAAATACCTTGGCTTATGCATAAGCGCTGATATAAAAGTCAACTTTTGTCTCATTCAATGTGAATAATCCTCAGTTTTTTTATTTATAGACTCTTCCAAATCAAACAATAAAATATACTTTTTGATTTTATCTTTTATTTCTTCTTTTTTCATACCAAAACTATAGCCTACAAAAAACAGAAAATCCATACCTGTTAATTTGTCATACAAGTAAGGACTATCAGGGATATAAGACAACTCTTGCTTAATTTGCAAAGAATTATTCATAATACTTAATCCATCAAACAATATATCTCCACTATCTGGCTTCAAAAGTCAAACCAACATCTTTATCGTAGTAGTTTTTCATGCTCAATTTCTTCACAATAGACCAAAACATTCTCAAGGATTTATCTTCAAATTTAGACTATCTACTGCTTTAAAACTTCCAAAACTCTTGGAAATATTATTGATTTCAATCATTTGTATTGTTTATTGGTAAAAGAGGACATGTTTTCAATATTTCTGAATTAATTTGCTCTACTATTTCTTTTATATTCATATTTGAGAGATTATTTTGGACACTAGATCAAGTAAGAGAGTCTGGATTTGATTCAAAAACAGTTTCTTTTTCTCACTCTTTATTCTTGTTTTCATCTTTATTTGGAACATTCTTAGTTTTATCAAAGTATTCAATTATTCATTTTATTTCATTTTCTGATTTTACAAGTCTTGAATTAATAATAGAATTACTCTCTGACAACAATTTTCAAGATTCATCAAACTGGAGTTTTGTTTTTAGATTTTGTCAAAAAACTCTTTGTTCAACTGTGTACTTAAAATCATCTATTTTTTGAATATTAATATCAACTTTTTTTAGTTTTGTTCAAGAAATATCTAATGATGGTGTTATATAGGTAAACTTGTAGTTTTGATTTTCTTGTAAATTCTGAAATGGCAATGATTTAATAACAAATAAGTCAAACTTTAGGTCTGCAATATCATATAATTTAGTTTGTTTGAAACTAGATGGTGACTCAGGAATTTGTTTTATTGAAACTAATATTTTATTTTCATTTTCTCATCTTTCTCAACTTATCAAAAAACTATCCATAACCAACAAATTAAAAGAACTAATTAATCATAATGTATCAAAATAAATTTCTCATCTCATATTTAAAATACCACTTATTTTGGACAATTCCTCCAAAGAAAATACAATTTTAAATCTATAATCAAATCATGACTGAGTCTTTTTGAATTGTTCTTGTTTGTATCATACTTGTTTTGAATTTCATGTAACTGACAACAATCTATATTGATAAAAATCAGAAAAATCTCCAATTTTAGTAATATTATTG
>JAZHDC010000183.1:0-11082 GCA_036541305.1 Candidatus Absconditabacteria bacterium | reverse complement strand
AGTGCAACTTTAGCTTTTTCTCATCATGATAGTGTTTGAATTTTTTGAAATACTTTGTCTCATATTATCAATAAATTTCATAGAATAGTTCTAGCATCTGTTTGGGATACTCATACATTACAAACTTCTTCAATAATACTGTTGTCCATATTTAAGTCTACTACACTTTGAGAAAATGATCATATTCTAATTTTTTCATTTATTTCATAGGTTCATCATAGTGCTGGTATTTCTCAAAGTATTGTTTTTAGTAATGTAGTTTTTCAAATTCAATTTTTTCAAATAACTCATATTTTAGCGTCTTTGTTTATTTCTAGAGTTCAACTTTGAGTAAATAGGGGAGTAGAGTATCCAATAACTAAGTTTTGTATTTTCATAATCAAATTTGGTAGACGAATGTCTATTCCTAAACGTATATTTCTTACAGTAAGTTCATCTTCAGGTTGTTCTATAATTTCTATTTTATCTAACATTTTGATTCTACTTTGCACATTAGATGCCTTGGATGCTTGACTTCTAAATCTTGTGATAAATTCAGTTTGCTTATCAAGGTATTTTTGTTGAGAGTTGAATGCTAATCTTTGATTTTCATATTCATTTTGTTTTTGTATTAGATATTTTTCATAGTTGCAATAGTAAATTTTTGCTTTATTCTTAGAAATCTCGCATATTTTATCAAAATTGTCTTTTATAAATTTTTTGTCATGACTAATTACAATTAGAGCCTTTTGCCGCAGTTTGCAAAATTTTTCCAAAAATGCAATTCATTCAATATCCAAATGGTTTGTAGGTTCGTCCAAGATGAGAACGTGACTTTCAGCTATTAGGAATTTAGCAATTTGAAGCTTGGTTTGCTCTCATCACGACAACAAACTTAGCCTTTTATCAAAATATTTTTCATCAAAACCAAAATATTTCAAAATATCCAATTGTAAATTATATTTCTTGAATCAGTCCAATAATTTTAGTTTCTCGTTAATAATATTTATTTTATTAGCTATTTCATCTGTATGATTGTTTGAATATTCAGACTTTAAAATGTTCAAATCATTTACTAGACTAGTAATCTCAGGGAAAACACTTAACATCTCTTCTTTTACGGTGTTGTTGATGTTTTCACCAAACAAATCCTGGCTCATATATCAGATGTTTAGTCATCTAATGTGAGTAATCTCTCAAACATCAGGTTCAATAATCTTTGTAATAAGCTTCAAGAGAGTTGTCTTACCACTTCAATTAACTCATATCAAAGCGATTTTATCTTTGTTCTTGATGGTAAGATTGAGATCTTCAAACACTTTAGTGTGTCATAGGTGCTTATCAACTCAACTAACTTGAATTAAATCTTCATCAAATTTATTTATTCAATTTTCAAAATATATCTTGGGAATACTATCAAGAGTGTATGTTTTATTGGAATAGTTTTCATTATCATTATCTTCTTGTAGTTGAAATTCTTTGATTAGATATTTTTTTAGACTTTTCTTGATAGAATCTTCTTTTGTTTTTTTGGGAAAAGAGTTGATATAATCTTCACATATTGATTGAATATCTTCATCTTCAAATTCATTATGTACTGCTTTTACAAGTTCTATATATTCTTTTAGTTCAATCATATATTTAAATTTTGATAATTTTTATAAAATTGTATTATTTGGTTTGTATTGATTTATTATCAATCAGATATCATATTAGAATTCACCATGGTATGAATATAAGGTAGTTTACCATACTGTCTTCGAATACATGTAAAAACAACCCTTCCACAAATAATCATATAATTCAAATAGTAATTAGTTCCAAATATATTCAAAGTTTTCAGTTTTCTTTTTTGTCTAATTTCAATGATATTTTGATCAGATATATGAAAAATCGCATCCAGAATACAAATCCTATAATTCATAAATCCAAAATAATTTGAATCATTGTATTTTCTGGTAAGATACTTCAATTGTGATGTACTGAAGGTCAAGCAGTTCAAAATCAGTATCATAGAGGTTTTTCGATCATTTTTTGTACTCAAATTGAACTTTGTTGGAAGTGTTCAATAGTTGATTTTCCTTTTCGAATGGTTAGTGATCAGAGAATTATTATTCATATTATTCAAATTCAAATTATTTGTTTTTTGTTTAGATATTTCACTAAAAAGTTAAGTTTGATTATTAATTGTGCACCAATTCAAACAATCAAACCTCTAGATAATGTAAAGATTCAATTGAATAAATAAGTAATTCAGTATATTATTCTATCTTTTTTGTCTTTTAGATTTGATAGCATATAAGTAAATAAAGAGAATAATCATACTAGCAAGTATCAGTAATTATTTGGTCAAGAAAATATTCAAGATAGTCTTGGATTTCATTGATATCAAGTTAGATAGTAGATCGGTGGATTGTCTCAAACCTTATAATCAGCTAATGGTCAGTATCACAAAAAATAGTAAAAGTCTTTGAACCATAGTTTTCATGTTTGCCAAATTACTCCAAAAATAATTATAAATATCATTAATTTGAATAAGAACTTAAAAATGTCTATTATATCAGTTCTTTTTCATTTATTTTTGAATATAAATCATACAAATATGCAACTAATAATTATTAGTGCAAAGTGTAAATCATATTTGTATCATATTATTATGTCTTTTATTCACTTTCAGTTGAGAAAAGATACAATTAATCCTACAATTAATGCTAGTGAAAATAGAATAATTGGTTTATTAAAAATTACAAAAAAATCTTTTATACTCTTATGATTTTTAATTAATACAAACAAAACAAATACTATCCAAGCTAAATCTTTGATTAGTGAGAATAATGTTGAGTAGTTCCCATCAAAAATTCAGTATACAATTATTGTGTTTAGAATATGATATAATGATATAAACAACAAAAATCTTTTTATAAAATTTAGCATAATATCAACAGTAATATAAATGACTACTTATAATATTTTTTAGTTTAAATGCAATATTAAAAATATAATGTTTTTTGACAATATTGATTATATTTCATTATATTTTTAATTTTTTCATTTAGTATGATTTTCAATTGATAAATTAGTAACTTTTTTTATAATGTATCAATTTATTGTTAAGATATATTATGTTCAAACCACAAGACCATTACTTCAAAAAAGCTAAACAAGAATGATTTAAAGCAAGAAGTGCATTCAAACTAGAAGAAATTGATGAAAAATATAAACTATTTGATAATTATACAAGAACTATTTTGGATATATGATGTGCTCCAGGAAGTTGGTTACAATTTGCACACAAACAACTTGTGGAAAAGAGAGTTCCAAACTTCAAAGTAATTTGATTTGATCTAAAAGCAGTTAATTTAAATTTAGATTGAGTCCATACTTATGAACAAGATATTACTGATTTGGTAAAAATTGACGAAATATTGAATTCACATAATATTACTAAATTTGATATGATAATCTCAGATATGGCTCCTAATACTATATGACTAAAGGACATTGATGCAATAAGATCAATTTGACTTTTGGAAAAAACCTTACCAATCTATGAAAAGTTCTTGAAACCTGATGGGAAATTTTGTATAAAAATATTTATGTGACCTTGATTTGACCAGTTCGTAGCTACACTAAAAAAAATGTATTGATGAAAATGAATGAAAATATTCAAACCTCAAGCAACTAGAAAAGCAAGTAAAGAAACTTATATTATAAGATACTAGAGAGATTGCAGTAGATTATTACAAATATGAATTGCAATCTAGGATATTGCGATTGCGATAGGAGATTGGGGATTGTTTAGAATAAAATACTATGTACTATCGCTATCGCTATAATCTAAACTGGGGAAGACCAAAGATAGGGTTCAAAATTGCTATAAAGACCAAAGCAGTTTTGCACCAATAATTACAGCGATAATACTTCTTTAAGTAAATAAAATCTAATATAACATACTAATTACATTTTAACAATAATTCAAAGTTATGAAAGTTGTAACAATTTGATGATGAACTTGAGCTTACAATCTGCTTCCAGCAATCAAAAATATTCCAAATATTGAAATTTCTTCCATAGTTACCATGTCTGATGATGGATGAAGTACTGGAAAGCTTAGAGATGAATTTTGAGTCCTACCAAGCGGTGATATTAGAAGAGCTCTAGTTGCATTATCAGATGATGAAAAAAGTAAATATATGAGAGAAATGTTCAACTATAGATTCAATAAATGATGAATTTCATGACATAATCTTTGAAACTTGATAATGCTCGCATTAGAAGATATTGCATGAGATTACTGAAAATCTATTGATATTTTGGAAGAGTTGTTTGAAGTAAAATGAAAAGTATATCCAGTTACTTTTGAAAAAACAAAGTTATTAGCTAAACTGGAAGATTGATCTTTTGTATTATGAGAATCGAATCTAGACTTTCCTAAGCATAATTGAAATCTAAAGATTGAACAGCTTTTTGTATTGAAAGAAGATTATGGTAAAATACTAGAAAAAGTATTGAAGGAAGAAATAACTATTCAACCTGAAATTCTAAATAATATAATATCAAATTTCTCCTCTGACAGTGTAGCCGAAAACCCTAAACTAGCACAAATAATACTAGAAGCTGATTTTGTGATTTTTGGTCCTTGAGATTTATATTGATCAATAATGTCAAATCTTGTTGTGTGAAATATGAAACAACTTTTACTAAAATCTAAAGCTAAAAAGATTTATATTAATAATTTGTTTACAAAATATTGAGAGACATCTACTTTTAAATTGTCTGATTTTGTGGAAACTTTTGAGAAGTTCTTTGGTGAAGATATTTTTGATTATATTTTGGTACATGATCGGTCTAAGTATCCTATTGATAGTAGCGTATTAGAAAGTTATAAAAGTGAGAATAAAAAAAGAATAGAAAATAATGGAAGAGATAAGAGGATAATTAAAGCTGATTTTGTAAAAACATCAGATTTTGCTAGACATTCTAGCGACAAATTGAGAGTGATATTGGAAAAAATTTTAGTTTAGCATTGAATATTTGCAATTTAGAAATAAATCTATAAAATCTTTTTATAAGTATATATTTTTTCTTATAAAAAAATGATTAAAGATACAAATTCAAAAAGATTTACCAATGCCATTAAAGAATTGGGCTTAGATTGATCTACAATTGAAGAAAAATCTCAGTTACTTTCCAAATTGGAGCAAATCAATAAGTGAATTGATGAAATGTTGACTGATGCATTTATTTTAGCTCAAGAATTGAATAACAAAAGCTTAACAAAAGAAGAAATAAATATAATTAACGAAAAAATCGCTGTATTGATGACAACACCTATTCCTTGAGATGATACTTGAATTCATGAAAAAAATAAAAGAATTATATATTGATTATAAAATTTAAATATAAATAAAAATAAAATGTTACAAGCTCATGAACCTTGATGATCATCAGTGAATAATAAAAATATTCCCGCATTAACTTCAGATATGGAGACTAGAAAATTTATTGATTTTTTGGTTTTTAGTACAGACACCAATCATAGCGAGTACTCAAAATTACAAAGTGCAGATTTACCAATGTTGTCTCAGATTCTGGAAAAGTTATTGTTGTCTTTTGAAGATCCAAATAAAGATAATAAAGCTTATTTGTTGAAAAAAATTACTCTATTAATATCTTTGATTTTTGAAAAAAATGAACCTTGACAATGGCAACATTACAAATATTATTTGATAGATACTTTACACAAGAATGTTCAAAAATCTACTAATGTTCCTTTCCGAATAAAATGTGAGTTGTACAAGAATCTTTTGAGTTCTATGTATTTAGTTTGAGATTTTCAAAGATTTATTGAAAATGAAAAGGAATTTGAAGAATTTTTCAAAGAGCTTTTGTGAGTAATAGAAAAAGAACCAAATACAATACTTAATGAATACAAACTAACTCCAACAGCATTGTTTTCTTATATTTCATCTATTACTACTAATTTTAGTTACTTTGCATCAGTTTTGTGAGATTCAAATTTTATTAGTAATTATCAGTTGAAAGTATATAATCTACTAAATAAAAAGTGTCCAAATACTCTTGTAGCAAATAAAGTATTGATAAGTACTATTGGTTTTTTGGAAAAAGAAATTGATCTAAAAAAAGATACAAAAACGACTATCAATAGTAAAGAAGCGGATACAATATCTAAACTCAAAAAAACACTACTTCAATGAATTAATATAATTTCTAATGATCCTGAATTGCTTTCTACTGCAAAAGTATTATCTTTGTTTTTGAGATTTTTGAATAATAATATTGTAGATTTAGCAACATTGAAATATTATGTTCAAGAAATAACCAGTCAACATTCACAATGAAATGTATCTGATGAGTTGCTTATACAATTCAACCTAAAAGTCTATGATTATCTAAATAAGAACAAAGACAAAATTACAGTATCACAAGATTTTCTTGAATCTCATCTTTCAACTGCTTTGAAAATTGCTGAAAAGCAAACAAATATGCTATTGTTGATGCCCATTTATATAAGATATATTGAGAATCCATGAAATTCTTTTTTAAGAAGAGAGCAGTTTTTTAGAACTTGGAAGCTTTGAATTGATACTTTGTGATCTAGATTTTATTTATCTTATTACTGAAAATATCTTCTAAAAGCAGTAAGATTGCATATGAGTCTTTCAGATATTGCACAAGAGACTTCCCAAGTTGTTTGAGATTCAGATTTGAGTAGTCTAAGCGATAGTGTTTTGAGTTGTATTTTAGATAAATCTACAGAAAGTCATTATCAAAAAATTCAAATAAAAGAACTAAACAAATCTATTTCCAAAGAGTTAAGACCTACTTCCAATGATTTTGTAGAAACAGATGTAACCTTTCATGGTAACACTCATTTGAAAGTCGAAACAAAAGCTAAATTAATATATATTATATCACTTATTATGAGTAGATGTAAATCAATTAGGTTTATGGTGCATACAGAAGCAAAACCACCAATATTTTTTACATTATGATTTAGTAGTTCTCACAAAAAAATATTAGTTCGTAAATACCTTTGAAAACTATCTGAAGACGCTAATCATATAGACATTAGTGTCTGAGATTTTATGGCATGACTTGAGTCAATGACAATGCATTGATTTACATATAATCTTGATTGAAAAGATTATAATGTGTTTTTTGATAAATGAAAAAATGACACAAAAGCATTTCTTCCTGAAGTAGTAGAAGAAATTAAAGAATTAATTGAAAAGTGTATTGATGTTTATTATCAAGACCTTCCTAAGGATGGTTCAGAGTAGTTTTTGAAAATCTATAGAAAAAGTTGTGAAATAATGATTATTGTTTATAATTAGAATTAACATTTATTTATATTATATAAGGTGATGACTAATAATATTAATTTAAAAAACGATGAAGAATCTATGGGAAGTTCTAGTTTGGAGGAATTGAAAACTTGATTTGCTTCAGAGCTTTCTCCAATACTATCTCTAACTATGGGACAACTAAATGAGTATGTAAAGATGATAGACTCAAGATTGTCTATATTGCCTAGTATCGAAGTAGCCGGTAATTGTTTGTATTTTTGTCTTGATGAAAAAAGGAATTTAGTATTACCTTTAGCAAGTGATTTTCCTTTTGGTGATGAAGTTTTTATGGATTTTTTATTGATACATAAATTAGATAAGACTAACATTATTGAATTCTTTGAGACATTGATAAAGGAAAAGTATGAGTTAGAGTTTGGAAAGATTCCAAATGCATCTATTGGAGCATTGTTGGATAATATTTATAGAAAATATATGAAAAATAATAAATCTTAATTTAATAATTTATACAAATAATTTAATTTAATACAAAAAAAACTGGCTGTTAATTTAGTCAGTTTTTTTAGTTATTCCTTGATATACTAATATCTCTCCCGCTCACACTAATTACTCTCACTCAAAATTTTATACACCTCAAATCAATTTAAAGCAATATACTTAAGACAAAAGACATTTTATATGTTTGATATCAATATACTAATTAAATAATATAACAATTAATAATTATTCTAAACTTTTGATAAGTCCTAGTAACATTTTAGAGATCTCTTCTCATTTTTGATAAAAATTATCAAATATATCTTTAGCTATTAATCATTTATCTAAAATAATTTCTAGTAGGGATATTACTTCAAAAATAGAACCTCTTGAGATTACATAAAACTGTTTTTTATCTGGTTTAGTAAATCTCCCACTTCCTTCAGCAATATTTATTACAATGCTTATACTTGCTCTTTTCAGTTGATCTTTCAAAAAATAGTCAAG
Organism: Candidatus Absconditabacteria bacterium; assembly: GCA_036541305.1. Taxonomy (GTDB): domain Bacteria; phylum Patescibacteriota; class Gracilibacteria; order Absconditabacterales; family Absconditicoccaceae; genus JAZHDC01. The sequence goes on along the minus strand of JAZHDC010000183.1, from coordinate 2,788 downwards.
TTGTTTATTTTCATTTAAGTACATTAATATTTTCTTATTAAATAGTTTTGCCTTTTTGTATACTTCTAGTTTTTCAAAATCAAACATCATTATTTCTATAAATAAAATAGTGTCAACATTATATTTTTTTAATTAAAGAAAAAAACTGACAAAATCAAGAAAAGTGTTGTCAGTTTTTTAAGTAATATACTAATATGTCTCCCGCTCACACTAATTACTCTCACTCAAAATTTTGAAAAATTTTTCCCCAAGTGTGGGTGTGAGTGTGGGTGTGTGAGGGAAAAATTTCTTCGAAATTTTTGGAGATGACGGGAATTGAACCCGTGTCTGAGAGTCACATACATCAACTTCTACTTCCATAGTCTGATTCATTTATCCAGTGGCAACTTTAGCTAATCAAACAAGCATCAGTACTTTTTTTCATTATTGCTAATGAGGTTTTTTTGGTTTCCTGCTTGGGCGACCAAGGATATAGCAGGAGTCTATTCCAAGGTTTTAGGCTATTAAGCAGCGAACGCGAACGCTCTAGCTGCAGCCATTCTCAAGTTTCATTTTGCACTTGTTTGTTGACGGATTGTTATAGTAGGTACCGTCATCCACTAGAAGCGATCAACATACGTGAAAGACCCCCATCGAAACCGTGACATCCCCACATTTTTATTATACTGATTTTTCATTGTAAATCAATACTATACACTAATTTCTTTTTCCTTATATTTTTTATTTACTCTTCTATTCAATATGTCTTGAATTTTGCTTTGAATAGAGTAGTGTACTCAAAGATAATCATCTGTAATAGCTTTTAATATTACAAGTTCGCTCTCTTGTATGTTGAATTCTTTCCCAATTTCTATATAATAATTTATAATATTTGTATAAAATTTGTTATTAAACATTCAATTTTCTTCTTCTCTCATTACTGCCATTTTGAAGCTTTCCTTTATATAATGAGTAAATATTAGTTCAATAAATAATTTTGTATTAATGCTAAATTTATCTCATAAATCTTTGATTGTTTTCAGCCTTTCTCAAATCTTGATTTCATTATCCCAATACGTCTGGTAATCGCTAAAAAAGTCCATAAAATCTACATTTTTTATGTTTTCTTCAATGATTTTTCCAGTTAAATCTCAAATCAGATCTATTCCCACGGTAAATCAGATGTTTTCTTCTCTTTCTCATTGATTTTCATACTCTTCAATTTTTCCAAGTCATTTTTCCAATATACTATCGAAATTAAGTACTATTGATATATTTTCCAATGCAAATATTAGACTGTCTTTAGCTGTTTTTATTGTATCTAAACATTTTTTTACTCATCAAAATTTATTGGAGTCAGGATGATGTTCTCTTATTTTTTGACGGTAATGTTTGAGAATAATAACTTTTGTTATTTCTCGATCTTTTACTTTGATTCACAATATTTGTTTTGCTTCTTCAAATTGGTAAAATGCCTCTCATAGTCAGTTCATATCAATTTTATTAAGTTTTTGAATATATTATTAATATCAAAATTATAATTTATTGCAACTGTTGTTGGAAAATTTATTTACAGTGTTTGCTATACATTTTACCTGCTTGGAGATGTTGTTTGTCTATTGCTATCTTCAAATCTGCACAGCCTTGTTTTTTATCTTTCATTATCAATTTGATTCATCATCTATAATAGTATGGCAGATCAGTAGTGGGGTCCAATTCAATAGACTTATCTAAGTCCTGGATTGCTCACTTGTAATCTTTTATGAATTTTTTAGCATATCATCTTTCTGCATAAAAATAAGCTAAATTTGGAAGTAAATCTATTGCAAAATCATAATCTTCAATTCAATTTTTGTAATCTTTAAGTTTGATTTTTGCATTTCATCTAAAGTCGTAATAGCGAGGATCTAATCAATATGATTTTATGGCTTCATCTAGATCATTTATTGCTTTTTCATATTCTAATGTTTCAATATAATTTAATCATCTCCGAAAATATGCTAATTCCATCATTGACTCTTGAGAAATAGATCATGAAAGATCAAAGGCTTTGTTGCAATCATTCAATCCACCAAAGTTATCTCAAATTTCATATTTTCAATGACATCTTTCAATATAAAATTCTGGAATTGCTGGATTTGTAAAAATAGCTTTCCCAAAATCTTCAACTGCTCCAGTGTATTCTTGAATTTCTATTTTACTTAATCATCTACCATAATATAACCATTCTTCCTCACTGTTATATTTATTTGCATTATCAAAGTCAGCTATAGCTCAAGTATAATCTCATAGTTCAAATTTTATCAGTCATCTGCTATAGTATGGTTGATATTTTCCAAAGTAATTAATATTAATTGAAGAGTCACATAATACCAATGCTCAAGTCAAATCTTGTTGCTTATATTTTTCAATACACCTTTTTTTGTAGCTCGTAAATGGTCTTTTGTAGTTCCGACAGGTTTTTGTAAACTACTGTCGAACGACGAAATGTTTTAGCTAAAATAGCTGGTGAGCCTTGGTAAATCTGATTTTTTTCCATTATTGAGGCACTAACTCCTGCCTGCGCACCTAAAATTGTGCCCTCGGCTAAGTGCAAGTGTCCTGCAACTCCGGTTTGACCACCAAAGATACATTGTTTGCCAATTTTTGTTGAACCGGCAATCCCGGTTTGCGATGCCATCACGGTGTTTTCACCAATTTCTACATTGTGGGCAATTTGTACCAGATTGTCGAGTTTTACACCTTTTTTGATTATTGTATTTCCGATTGTGGCTCTGTCGATAGCAGTATTAGCACCAATTTCAACGTC
>JAZHDC010000182.1:0-11460 GCA_036541305.1 Candidatus Absconditabacteria bacterium | reverse complement strand
ACCTTTAGATAGTATAGTTACATCAAATAAGTTTGAAAATAGTTCTATTACAATAAATAATAATAAAATAATAAGTTTTAGTGAATGATATATAGACCCTAATGTTCAAGTTGTATTGTGAACTGGCAATGAAAAATGATACAATAAGTGGTCTGTTATGTATTCTTGAAAATTAGTTTGAAATATCTATTTGTTTAGACAAGATAATAAATTAATAGACAATTATCCATCTAATTTGAAGGTATGAAACACTTTCAACTCAACTATAATATTTGGAGAATGATCTACAAATTGATTGCAATGAATTTGAGTTTATAATTTATTATCGAAAAAATCATACAATGAAAATCAATGATATAGTTCTATCGAAGATTCTACTAACCCTGAATTAAATATTTGATTTAGAGCTAACATGCAAAATATTAATAATTTTGCAAATTGAAACTCTGTATGAGAGTCTACAATATCATTTGCTTCTGAGTTTTTGATAAATTATTGAGATCCATTGCTTACAAGAATTTCAGACAATGAAAAAGTTAATTGAACAAACTTTGATAAATGATTGTGAAAACTAATTTACTGAGATAGTAATTGAGGTATTATAAAAGTAGTATGATTTGACTTCAATTGAGATGAAGTGAAAGATTTTGCAGTTTGATATTCAGATTGAACAATAAGACTTTTAAAAAATTATAAATGAACAGATCCGTATAATGATTTATGAGAGTTAATGGTTATTGCAGATTGAATTGAAGATCTTTTTGCATGAGACGTCGATTGAGACTGATATGATGATTTGATTGTAAAAACATCTTGAAACAAAGTTAGAGTTTATGTAAATAAATGATGAGTTTTTGAAATTGACTGACGTTTGGTATGTTTGGATGTCCCTGGATGACCAGATAATTTAGAGAGTTTGTCTCAAATATTTTGGGAAGATATGGATAAAGATGGTAAAATCGATGTTGTTACAAATGATGTTTCATGAGATGTGAAAATATTTTATTGATGAAAAAGTTGAAATTGATTTAATTATTTATCAAATGATTATTATAGTTGTGATATTGATCGGAAAGTAAGACAAAAAGATCGTGTGAAATTAGTAGATAATTATTCTATACAAATAGATTCTCAAGCAAAAATAAAAGATGAATCATTAGTTCATTGGTATTGATTATTGGCTGCAATTCCAAATTATGGACAAGATGGAATTGATACTACAAATATTTCTGATGTAGATGTATCTAAGGCTTCTCAAATAGTTACAGACGGATTTATGGACTCTGCTAAATTCCAGACCTTACCAAATAGCTATAAACCATCTTATGAAAATATACAGTGAGATGTAGTATATGCGGAAATTTATTACCTTAGTTGATCTGATCCAGTAAATATCTATAAGACATTTGAACCAGTTAGTTGAGATCTAAATCTACAAGTGGGTGATGTAGTTAGAGTAAATGTAAATATTGAGGCCAATTATGCTACTAATATTACTTATCTTGAAAAACTTAGATGACCTTGGAGTATTGCCAAATGAGAAAAAACTATGGACTGATTTGATGTTGGAAGCTTGCCAACAGATGCAATTATAAATCCAAATACATCTAATGGTATTCAGTTCATGATAGATAATATTCAATTGAGTAAATGAGATACTATTACGTTTTCTTATTTAGTAGTATTCAAATGAGTTCAAGCAGTAAAAATAAAACTTGATGATACTAATTCTGATACTTATAAGGATATAATTGCAAATCCAAGTGATGCTTGTCTAAAAACTAATTGGATAAATGAATCAAAGGATTCAGGAACTGGTAAAAGGTGAATATCTAATAATACAATATTATATAACAAAACAGAGAAAAATATTCAAACTAAATATGAACAGAAAGAATCTGAAATAAACAAAAAATCACAGAGCTATTTTGAAAATCTCCAATCAAAAATAGATAAGATAGATGTAAATGCTAATATTAATGAAATTTGATTAGATGATTTTGGAGAAGATTGGGCAGAGGAGTCATTGTTTGAGTTTGAAGCATCTGCAGAGTGAGTCGGATTCAATGCATGAGTATTGAATTGACAGTTTGAATCAGTTCAAACAGTAATGGAAAATTCTTTGAAATGACTTTGTAAATGATTCAAGTTTGACGATTGAACGTGTTGATGAATTCCAGTTCCATTTAATATGGCGTTTTTGGCACCATGAGAATATAATGTATTTGGTTGTAAATTATCAGATGATCCATGAACTCCAGTTTTTTGGTATCCATGAACAAAGTGGATTACTTGTGGAGATTCTTGTAGTTGTCCAATACCTATGCCAAACATGAAAACTAAGCTGTGACCACCAGTAGAGAGTGCAGCACCATCTGGTTGCAAACCTACTCCAGTTTACATGTCTAACATTAGAATGTATTTGTCACCAACTTTGACTCAATGAATGTGAGTTGCTGTTTGTTATTGACCATACCAAGCATGAATGAAAGGTTGGCCAAATCCATCGTGAGTTTATATGTGAAATTGTGTAGTTGCTTGAACAAATTTTGATGTTTTTGAATGTAAAAGAGAAGAAAACTCTGATGAGGATAGTATAGATGATTGGCAATTTGATCTTTATAATATAGGTTCATGTAATTCTGAATTCCCAGATAATTCAAGGGTATCTCCACTTTATTACTCTTCAGATAATACTTCCAAAAGATGAATTTATATTGATGAATCTCCTACAGTAATAGCTGAGTTACCAGATGTTGAATCTAGTTTTCTAGAATTTGATAGAGTGGCATTGAAACCTTGAAAACCTATTGATCTCAAAATAGAAAGTTGAGATGTAAAATGAATTGTACAATGTATGATAAAAAAATGGGTAGACAAACAAATTAGATATATAATAAATAATCTTACTAATATGACTATTTATTTGTATTTACCAGATGTATCCCAATTAGTTGACGATTTTAGCAAAGTTGATTTTGATAGAGTTTCTAATATTCGATGAACTTTACAAGATGATGTAGACAAAATTGGTGCTACATGGAATTCAGTTTCCAAAGATGGGAAAGCACTAGGAAGGTCAATAAACAGTGATTTTGGTAAACAAATACAAGAATTTACAAGTAAATATACTCCTACTAAATGAGTATTAAATAAAGTTTCTGATACTTTCAACAATCCATTTAGGTCTATACAAGAATTTTTTGAAGAAGTGCCTTTGGTAAATGTAGAAACTAGAGAAATTAACATTCAAGTTCCATTTATTTCTCAAGAAAATATTCTAAAACAAACAGCTTATTTAGAGAATCGGGTCGTAAAACAAAAGCAAATAGTGAATGATTGGCAAGATACATGGAAGGCTATGAGTGGTGGCTGTGACAGCGCTAATAATCCATGAGAATGTAATGAAATTGCTGATGGATTTTTGACTTTGAATGCTGATTTTGATAAACTAATCAAATCTGTAGAACAAAATATTGAAATATTAGATTCATATAAAGAGTTTCCACAAAAGCTTTATGAGTGGTTGCATGTTTCTGATAGATATTTGTCAGAATTGTTGTGTATAATCGATGAGTTTTTAACATCTATAATGTGATGGTTAGAAGAAAATGCCCAGAGGTTTGAAAAGTGGGTAGATGTGATAATATTGATAATATGAATTATGGAAACTTGGCAAATATTGGTAGATTTTTCAGTAGATTGGAGATCTTCTTGTTCAAAGTGTAGAAAAGATGAGTATGATTACTACTCTTGTAAAATGAGTATGCTTTGTCCAGATTTGCCAATTTTACCTATACCTCCTTTTAAAATACCAGATATTTATTTGGATTTTTCACATATTGACTTGGGAATTGACTTGGTTCTTCCAGAATTTGTATTTACACCTATGGACATACCTGTTTTCAAGCTTCCTGATCTACCAAGACCACCAGCTGTTTGATTTGGTTTGAATGTTATTTTACCAAGTATACCTTTGTTGCCAGCGTTACCAGAGCTTCCTGAAATTCCGTCATTCTTACCTACAATCAAGTTAGAGCTTCCTTATTTACCTCCAGCACCAAAAATTCCAGAATTATTGCCTGAAGTTAGTTGAGTTCTAAAAATACTTGAATTTATTGGATATCTATATTGTGTTATCAAGCAATGAATTTGATTGGTTGCAGAATGGAATGTAAAGACAAGAATTGAACAACTTACACAAAGAACAAATAGAATTGCACCATTTGATTTCTTGAAATTGACAATGGTAGATCCACCATTATCTTGATACGATATAAGGGTTGATTCTTATGTTAGATTGAAATTTGAATTTGAGATGATATATAATCTTGCCCAATCATTAGCAGATTCTATAAATGAAGCAACTAATTCAATGTGAAATAGTCTTTACATGGTAGAAAAATCTATATGAAACCTTTGAGAATGAATAACAATTCCTAATATGGAATATGAGTTGGAAATTGATTGAGAAAGCTTATTACAATGAGAAGAGAATAATAGTGAATGATTTGATATGGAAAATTATTTTCAAGAGTATTTTGATTTGGAATCATTTAATATGACTGGTAGTATTGAATATGCAGTAGCTCATGATAAGTTGAAAAAAGAACTGCAATATTTCTCAAATAACTCAAAGTCAAATTGACAAGTAGACAAAGCAGAAAAAGTAATGTCTATTATTGATAAGCAAAACAAAGTATCTACTAATATTCAGTGATTAAATGTAATAAAAAAGGATCTTGAATGAATGATTAATGAAAACAAAAATTCTGTAAATGAACTAGCTAATATGGTAATTACTGATTATGATAAATTTTTGGATGTAATTTGATGAAAAGTAGATTATTCATTAGTAAGTGTCAAAAATGATAAAAAGACATTATCTATGAATCTTTTTAATTGAGATCCTGAAATAGTTGCTAAAATATCTAACCAAGATCATCCACTACAAACTTATTTTGCTTTGAATGACAAAGTAGTAGATAGATATATAGCTGCACTAGAAAATAATTGACCTCAAGATTTGAATATGGATAATAATACTTACGAAAATAATAAATTATATCTAAAAAATTTGAAATATAAAATGCAATCTGTGCAGCCTTACTTAGATGCTTCAAATATAGATGATAAACTAATTGTGGCACCTAATGAATCTTTGGAATGACAAACCCAGTGAATAGCACCAAATGTAGACTTAACCCAATATATAAATTGATTTTTTACAAAATGAACAAGTTGAAAATATCACAACGTAATTAGTCGAGAAGAAAAGTGAACAGAAATATTCAAGAATAATAATTATTCTTATTCAGATTATGATTCTGATTGAATAGATGATATATTACTTTGGGATGATTCTCATATATATATTAAGTACTGAATGCCATTTGTACCAAAAAATAATGTGATTTACGGTGATTTTTATGAGACTCAAGTTTGGGATAGTCCAACTGATTTAAGAATAAAAACAGATACAACTGGAAAAATATCAATAAAATGAAAACAATTCAAGGTTTGGGATGACGCATATTGAGTTTCTAATTTCCAAAGAGATTGACAATCTTATGAAAACATTTCTGTTTCATGGGATGCTTCTCAAGAAAAAACAGATGCATATTTGATACAAGTAACCACAAGAGCCGATGTGTTTTATGATAAATATGCACATATTGGAGATTATCAAGGTTTAAATGTTAAGTATATTCTTGTAACGCCAAAAAATGAGACCTATGAATGATATTCAGTTTATTTGAGAAATAATCAACAGTTACCTGCAATACAATGATGAGATATTATTCAAGTAATTCAAGATGATTTTAATGATTGAAGAATACAAGTATTATTGAATAAAATTGATAGAAAGTGGTTGTATATGAAAGTAACGAACTTGTACAGTGTTGGTTTGGAGAAAAGATTGTACATAAAATCACCTTGGTCAAACCAAATAACAGCTTGAAGACAAGTTTGGGCAGATAGCGATTCTCCAACATTAGAGTTGTCTTTGGTGAGAAAGTCACATTGACAAGTGGTATCTCAATGATATTCTTTGAATTGACTTATCAATACCAACTATAGTTTCAATGTAAACTGGATAGATAATTGAAAGGTAAGATATTCTTGGATAGAGCAAGCTAACAACTATTTAACGTGAACTTACAATAGTAATTATAACATTAATGATTTGTATTTTACTTGAATACAAAGTTTACAGTATAAATTTGGAGCAATAGACCATGTTGGAAATAAAACAACTCAGTTAGTTAATTTGAATATCAAATCACCTGAAATCCTAATAGAAAATGTAGATGTTACAGATCCAGCCTGATGAAAAGTGTTTACAAAATTGTCTGAAAGTGTTGATGATGCAACAGTTAAATACCAAAGAAATAGATATGGAAATTGGGAAAGTTTGACCTGAGTAGATATATGATGAGTTGTAAGTCAGTATTATCAAATACCTTCTGATGATACTAAAATCACTTGACAGTACTTCCAATTATCTAATAAGATAAAGTTTGATGATTGATCTGGAAATGAAATTGGTAATTTAGATGTTGATAGTTGAGAAATCAATATAAACTCAACTCATGTAAGCAATTATTCTATTTCAGTAGATTTCAATGAAAATATACCAAATGTAATTATTTGAAATAAAGACAAAACTATTTTTAAGATAAACATTTGAACTGAAAAATTGTTGTGAGTAACTATTACAAATTGAAATTATGATATTATTAATAACATAAAGATGAAGTGAATGTTTGATGGGGGATCTTGTATTAGAAAACCGTCGATAAGTAATGAGTGTTTAGTATTTATATCTAAAATATGACAGATTTACATTCCAAGTAATTATAAGTCTAATTTTAGCTGATTGTATAGCTTTGATAAAATAACAAAGTCAATAGAATATGATATATATGATGATTCTTGAAGTTCAATATTCAAAGTGATGTTTGAACCAAAGCCATTTAGATAATAATAATGTGTAATGTTGAAAAGAATATTGTTATTAGTTGTATTTGTTTGTAGTTTATCTATTAGTTTAGCTGATGCCGTTTTTCCTTATGATTGTCAACTTTGACCTGAATCATTGACACAAAGAATAAAAGCAATGGTATGAACTAATGATATTCTTGATGTAGAAGCAGTAGATATGGCATTAAATAATTTAGATATTTATTGTAGAACTAGAAATTATAAAATTCCATTTTTATGATGATGACAAAAGGTCCCAGAAAGTCCATATTTACTAGATCAATTAGCAGATGTAGCATTTAGAAAGTTATTTGGTGATTCTGAAACATCTTACTGACTAAAACTAGATGAGAAGTGACAAAAGCGGAGAGAACAAGTAAGAGAATTAGCACAAGATCCAAAGTGAACTTCTAGTCAAAGATTTTTGGAGAGTTATGCAAGTATTTGGAAGCCTTGAGAAATTGATTGATTGGAATATAAATATAAGTCAATTTGTAGTGAAATAATAAAAGTAAGAGCAGAGTTTATGACTAATTTTGATAAGGACAAATCATCTGAGTTTGTAATGCTTTGTAATAATAAAACTACAGGTATAATAAACAAAGAAATGACTTACTTGAAAGTTGTGATGATGTGAAGATCTATAAAGTATATGAAAGATAATATCAATGAATATGCAGCAAAATATTTTGTGAAAACTAGAATGGATAAAATGATAGAAAAGTTCTCTGTTTTACAATGATATTTTGCAGTAGTAACTCAAAAAGTGTCAGAGTGAACTGAAAATTGTAATTATTAATCTAAAAAATGATGAAAAAAGTAAAACATAAGTTAGTTTGTCTTTGTATGGTAATAATATCAGTAAGTAATATGTCTGGTAGTGTTTTTGCGCAACAATGTTCAGTAGATACACCACCACAAACCTGTACTGAAACATCAGTAATTTTGAAAGACTACTTAGATTCAATGTATTATATTTTATCTCAAGTAAAAGTGAATAGTTTCGAGGATTTGGAAGATTACAAAACATCAGATATAATTACACAGAGTTCTCAAGAAGCTTATTATCAATGAAAAAAAACATTTGACTTATGAAAAGCAGTTACCTTGTCTTCTAGAACTCTATCATGAAGGTATTGATGAGATCTTTTAGCTAATACTAAAATACTTTTCAACTCCAAGGTGGCAATTAGAGATCGGAAATTGTTGTGAGAATTAGATGAAGATATTTCTGCCAAGTTAAATATAATACTTCAAAATAATATTTATTTTCGCAATATATCTACAAAAAGAGTTACAGCTTTGAACTCAGTTATTTCAAGATTAGAGTTTATTGAAAAAATTGAGGTGAAAGAAACCACTTCTTATTGAGACTTAATTATGATGTTACGATGAATAAACTCTGTTTACAAGAATTTGTATTTTGAAGCAATAAATAATTCAAAAAATGCACAAAATGCACGGGATTGATTAGTGAAATTGAGAAATGATCTTAATTCATCAATAAATATGGAAATTGACAGTAATTGATTTCAATGATACAAAAAATTGTTGGAAAGAGATTATTCTTGCTCTACATGAAGTAGTGACATTTGTCCGTGATCTATTGCAAAGTTCCAGAAAAGTTTGAAACATATACTTTCATATGCTTCTGAAACTGGTTGATCTTCAATGGAGAAATTTCAAACAAATATGGTCAGATTAAAACAAGCTTTACAGCATATTACATGACAAAATACTTGAGAAGATTTTTTGGAAAGAAGAGATGATTTGCTCTATGAATACTATTGATGAGATGCCCAAGAAATACTTGACTGTAAAGATGATGCCAATTGTATGTGGTGAATATGAAAAAGTTGGAACAATCTAAAAAAAGATGTAATACAACCTTCAATGTGAGTAATGGATAAAACTAAGTATGAAATTCAGAAACTATTTGAAAAAGATGATGCAAATAATCCTCCAAATATTCCAAGTAATGAAAATGTTGAATTGAAAAAAAGAATTTCAAAACAAACATTGGATTTTAGAAGTGTTTTGAGAACAATATCAGATAATCACAATCTAAAAAGTTCTAACATTACAATGGAGGATCCAGTTAGTAGAACCAAGTTTATTCCATCATTAAGCACAGAGGTATACAAAAGCATATCATTGATATGATCTAAACAGTCTAAACAATGAATTGTTTGGAATTTATGACAAGCATGTAAAAACCAATGTACCAATATCCCTTCAGTATGTCGGTATGAATAATATTTAGAATATAATTTATAAAATGATTCACAAACTAAAAAAGTATTGATATTATGTTGTTTTGTTAGCATTTGTTAGCTTGCTTGTTTTGGGATTCATCAAAAGACAACAACTAGTAGATTTTGCAAGAAATAATATTTTGTGACAATTAGACAATAATTCTTCTCAAACACCACATAGTATAGATTCTTTTTCTACTGAATTAATGAAAAGTTTGGATTCTTGAAAATCACCTAACAATAGAAAAGAAGTGATATATAAATTTTGTGACTCAGTTCTAAATAAAGTAAAAACAGCTTCATGAGAAGAAATAAATTTGGGATGATGAATAATGTGAGATCAGTGAATGAAACACTATCAACCAAAGAAATCTTTGTTTTTGTATAATCTTTGTAGTATAGCATCAACTGATTTTCAGTGAACATTTCATGATGATATAATAAAGGTAGCAGCTGCTACCAAACAACCTTCATGAAGTTGCGACCCACAATCATGAATGAATTCTTGTGACTTTTCTGAATTTTTGCCTTCCCTATTTAATGGAATAATGAATGATTATTCTAATATTAAATTGATGTCATTGTTTGGTAATTCTGATGAAGATATTCATACAAGTATAGAAAACTTTTCTGATACTTACTTTGGTAAGTGAATATGTTGAGACAATATTTATTTGAATCCACAAACAATTGAAGAGTCAAAATATTCATTTTGTTCACATCCAAAGACATATAAGCTATTATTTGAGTATATTAAGTCAGTACAAATACTAAAGAATACTACTTTTATTGATTATAATAAAATTATAAACCAAGATAACAATTACTTTAATTTAGCTTTAGTGGATTCTTCTCCACAACTTGCTCTAAAAAATTGGGATTTATTCAAAGATATATTGTTCAACGAGTTGGTTTTTTATAATTTATTTATTGTTTTTTATTGAAATCAAATAAACTATAATACTGCACTATCTCCATTTCAAGTAACTTCAGATATTACCAGTGTAATTGATGAGTCGAATGCTGAATATACTTTGTTATTGAAAGAGATATCATTATCTCAACAAGCTATATTCCAGTTAGATAGGCTTATGGCAAATACTTATACATCTTTTCCAATGCACATTTGATTGATGGCTTATTATGAAGATGTATTGAACTTTAGATATGAGTTTGCCAAAATATATACTCCAGTTCATCAACTTTATTACAAGTTGCAAAACGTTCAAGATCTTCGTAGATAATTTAAACACCTAACTAATAATTATGAATTGAAAGAAATATTTATTTTTAAATTTGTTACTTACTATACCAATAACATTAGTTGGTAGTTTTGTGCATGGAAGTTCAATACAAGAATATCTTAGGGAAAATACATATTTATTAGATGACACTATCCAGTGATTGCCTTCTAGTTCTAGTTTGTGAAATATTTATGAAAGTGCTTATAATCTGGCGTTAATTCAAGATCAACACTCTGAAAAACAAGCCATAGAATATATTCCTAAGTTTATAAATGAAAATTGGTCATGTTCACTTACAAATAGCGATGCTTATAGTATTTACAGCGTTTCTCCAAGTGCAAAATTGATGATGAAAAGAGCAAATAGTGATTGAAATGAAATTGAAGCACAGTGATCAGATTTCATAACTAGTTGTACAAAATTAATTGATTGTGTTTATCCAGATTTAAAATCAGAAAATCAATTATATAACAAGAGCACTTATCAAACTTGTATAGATATTGTTACAGTAATTTTGAATAACAATAAATCAACATTTCAATCTTATAATCATTTAGCAACTACAAATATTTGAGATGAAATGTATGCAAATTGAACCTTGCAAGATAGTCCTTTTGATCTACTTATGGATATTGAGTATATATGACAGTTGATGTTTTCTGAAAACAAAAAAGTAGAAAAATATTCATTTTATGGTAATGATATTGAAAAAGCATCTAACTTTGATGAGTATTTTTCACAGTTTCCACGACCATACGCTGGTAAAAGTGGTTCTGATTGAAGTGATGAAGTTTATTTAGAGTGATTATCTTGATCTGTTTCAGATGAAATGATTGACTGAGATAATAAATACTGAAAAGCTATTTATTGACAAAAGTGTGAAGATTCTGACGGTTGTGTTTGTAATAGCCAAATTATTGTATCGGCGACGCATCGGGCGCGGTGGTGCTGACCAACGGCGACGAGGACGAGCGGCC
>JAZHDC010000181.1:0-11999 GCA_036541305.1 Candidatus Absconditabacteria bacterium | reverse complement strand
CTTAAGCATTTAATAGACTTGTTACCTTTTCTAAACTATTTATGTTAATGAACTAATTATCTTCGCAATTATTTTCGAAGCCCGATTAATATAATGATTAAATATTAAATTTCAAGTTGATTTTTGACTTTTTTTATATATTATATGTTTTGCCTTTAAATAAGGCGAAAATTGGTAAGCAATAGTTAATTGTTATAATAATTATATATTGCTTACCAATAGTACCAAGTGTGAGTACTTAGTACCAAGTTCGAGGTTTTAATAACATTATTCTCCCCAATCTAAATTGTTATCCTAATACTAATCCAATCTGCTAAATAGCAAATGGCAATAGCGATTGGGGATTGTATTTGATTATAACTATGTTCTATTTACTATCGCAATCTGCTAATTGCGAAGCAATTACCCTTAAGTAATGAGTACTTACACTACGTTAGTTCAAGTTCAAGTACCCAGTTCAAGTTAGAGGTTATTCGAATAATTATTATTTCCCTTAAACTTAGTACTTACACTTGAACTTGAACTATGAAATGGTGGGTTGTCCGAGTGGCTTAAGGAGCCCGATTGGAAATCGTGTATACAGCTATTGTATCGAGGGTTCGAATCCCTTGCCCACCGAATTACTAAAAAATTGAAAACTCTATATAAATGAAAGTAAATAATCAATTATAAACAAAAAAAAATAGTAACTGTTACGATTACTATTTTTTTGTATAAATGAAATTAAATAATTATATTTGAGATAATATATCATCTGCGCTTTCTGTCTCTGCTTTTTCTTGTTCTCTAATTTCTGACATTTTTCATTTTAGTTTTTCTAGTCTTTCTACTGCATCTTCCATTTCTTGTTCTCTAATAGAGTACATTGCTTTGGTAATTACTTGATAGATCATATCAATTATCCCTTCACTTACATCTTCATTTACATGAACTAAATCCCACAAATCACTAAATACATTTCACTCTTCTCTTAGTATATCTAACATTGCAACTACTTTCTTTTTTTTATTTTCATAAGTAAGTTGACTAAACTGTGAAACTGATTGATCATATGTCTGCATTTGAATATTTATTAATACTAAATTAATCTAATTGTAATTAATTTTTTTTCCTTGTCAAATTTTTCAATTACAATCTTCATCATCTGGGTTCTTTGAATTTTGTAGTTGTTTGAGAAATTCATCTAACTCATTCTCAAGGTCACAAATTTTATCTTTATAATTTTTCAATAAAGACTCTTCATTGTTTTGTTCTAAATGGTTGTTTTGTTCCAAGGCCATTATATATAAACAAAAATAAAGACAACCTTATTCTATAAATTATTTTCAATATGTCAAATAGATTTTTCATTTTTTTCTCTCCAATCATTTATTAGCTTGTGACTTCAACTTAGTAGATCAGTAGGAACCCTCATTCAATAAACTTCCTCAGGCCTTGTAAATTGTGGAAATTCAATATTTTTCATATTCTTATCTATATTATAACTATCGTTTTCCAAACTTCATAACTCTTTCACGACTCAAGGCACAAGCCTTCCAATAGACTCCGCCAATACCATACTTGCTACCTCTCATCACAATAAAACGTATTTTCAAATAGAAATCTTAGAGTATTTGGCTCAATATTTATCTTCCATATATTTTTCAAAACGATAATCAATTCACTCATACCTTCAACAAACAAATACCAGTGTATTTACTTTGGAATAAGACCATGCTAGTTGTTGAGTAAAAAATTTGTCAGAAGGGGATAGATATATGACTGCAAAATCTTGCAAATCTTTAACTACAGAATCAACTGCATCAATAAATGGCTTAGCCATGAGCAACATTCAATCTCATCATCAATATATCAAATCATCAACTTGCCTGTGCTTTCTCTCAGAGAAATCTCTAGGATTCACAAAATCAATTTTTAAAACTCATTTTTCTATTGACTTAGCAATGATTGATGTAGAGATGAAGCCGTTGAAAATCTCTGGAAATATAGAAACAAATACCATTCTCATCTGTAGCAAAAACTTAATAGATAAATCAAAAAAAACTTTTTCATTAAATATCTCTCAAAATATATTCTAAATCTAGCCGAGTAAGCTCTTCAATCCTTTTCTTACCTAAATTCTCATCTAAATACATATCATTTACAGCTTTCATTTTGAATATCTTAGCAAGAGTTTTTCTCTTGAAAGGACTGGCGATATCCAAAAATCTCAAAAGCTTTTCACGGTTTATATTGGGAGTGGATCACTTTTGGATATGAATTAGGCAACTATCCACTTTAGGAGCAGGAGAAAAAGCCTTTGCAGGAACGTTTTTAAACAACTTTATATTGTGAGAATAATTAAGAATCCATCGTAAATAAGATTTTTTAGTTGCATCATTTTTTATTTTTTCTCAAACTTCTTTTTGAATCATAAAAATTCAATTTTGAAAAATTGTATCCCAGGTAAACATTCTTAATATTGGAGAAGTTATATAATAAGGTAAATTACCCACAATTAATGCTTTTTCAATAGTAAGATTGTTATCGTTTATAAACTTTGCAACATCTAAATCCAAAACATCTCACCAAACAATATTTTCTGAAGGTACAATTTTTTCTAGTATGTCTTTGAATGATTGGTCCCTTTCTAACAAATAAACTGGCTTTCAAATATTGACTAATCTCTTAGTCAAGGCTCATTTTCAAGGTCAAATTTCTATTATAAAATCAAAATCATCTGAAATTTTATTAATTCTGTTGATAATAGAATCAACATACTTCTTATCTTTCAAAAAACACTGTCACAAATAAGCTCAACACATAAATACAATATTTTAGGGCTTTAAAGAAATATTCAACCATCTTAATCTATTTTAGTTGATTGACAAGAGATTCATCTTCCAGTCAAGTCTTATCAATATACAATTCATATACTTTACTAGCTGTGTTTAATTCTCACATATCAATTAACAATTGAACCAGTTCTGTATAGCTTGAATTATCTACGAATCATTCAATAAGATTATAATAGCTCTGTATTCATTTTTTACAATATTTATAGTTTAACTGGGTATCAATATTACATATTTTTCATAAAAATCTAGAAAGATTTAAGTGAAATGCATAAGATTGAGTTTTAGTATTTCTCATATAATCAAAATATACAACCAGAGCCTTTCATGTATATCAAATATTATCATAGAGAACTCACATTTTGATTGTTTCATCCTCATTTAAATCTTGAGCATTTTCATAATTTACAAGTTTTGATTGGAAATCATCTAAATCCTTTTGTGAAAATGTGGTAGGAAGAAACAGTCCATTTAGGTATGAAATATCAATTTCTCATTTGCTTACATCAATTATCTTTCAATCAATTCAGATCTGATTGTGATTATTATTATCAGAAAAACTTGCATTATTTGGGGAATGAGCTTTTTCTGTACTATTGAAAAGACATCATCACAAGAACAAAGAAAGCAACAAAACTATACTTAACTTTTTCATCAAAATATCTAAAATAAATAAAATAAAGGGCAAATTAATAATTGTATATATATACTAATAAATATATTACTTAATTCAAGTATAAGTATTCTTTATTAAGGACATTAGTCAATATATTTCATCTTTGTACTTTTGTCAATTAGCTGTTTTGGAAACATCAAATAATTTCTTATACATTAATATATACAAATTTTTCAACTTTAATTCGTCTCATCAAGACCTGTTGTAGGCAGATCTTTTCAAGTCAGCAAACATCAAAGTAATTTTATACTTTTGAAGTGAGTTTAACTTAATTTTATATGGAGCCGTTGAAGTAAAGTGTCATATTATCTTTTGTGATTGTCATACAATTTCTCAATTACTGATACCTATCAAATATAGCTCAAATTTTCAGGTTGGGACATTTTCAAGATTGTGGTTAAATGTTCCATTTGAAGAGGTTGTAAAAGTTCAGATTTGTTTTCAGTTTATATACGCAACAATCTGCTTGTTATTTAACAATGATAATCACTGAATTGGCAAACTGTTGCCAGTATATGAATTGTCGTTTTTTGGTACGAGTATCTTCATTTCTCATTGAATTAAATCATTTGGTCACACCACCTTTAACTGAACAGATCAATTAATTGTATCGTCTACAATATCATAAACTGCAATTTTATAAGTTCATTCCAACGAAATTTTCAATTGTCACTCTAATTGCTTTACTCATTTGTCAGTTGACCAAAAAGATATAATTTGATTATCAGGAAATGAAATCTTTCAAGCTGACTTAAGTCATCATCACACTTCATCAATATATACATCTCAAATATAGTCGGTTACAATCTTTCCACTAGAATCTAATGCATTAATTGTAATATCTACTGCCTGGGATACTCTAACTGGGTTTGGAGTAACCACCAATTGGAAGCGAGCCACTTTTCATGCACTTGTAAATCATATAGATAAGAATAAAAAAATACCAAACAATATTTTTCTCATAATTCTAAATATTATAAAAACAAAATGTATAACATTATACTCAAAATAAATTATTTTCATATAGTTTTATTGAAAATAATGTTTACATAATTAAAATTTAATCTTTTATTATATATATAAACATTACTACTTTGTTTCTACAATAGGAAAAGATCATAAATTTTGATATTCACTTGCATTTATATTTCATATTTCAATATTATTTAATCTAATAGTCCAAGAAACATTCTTTGCATTGGAATCAATAGTTCAATTCACTACAACAATAAACTTTTGTGTTGATCAAGAATCTACTGTGTTATTTGCAATGAATGAAATAGTTCATGAAACTGGACCGACTCAAACAATATTTGAATTTGAAATAGAATTTCTATAAACAGTAAGTGTGTCAGCTCAAGTATATCCAACTATTTCATTATTGAAACTGGCTCAAGAAAGGACAATTTGATCCTTACCAAAAGCTGAAACACTGAAAATTAATGCAGAAGTTGCTAAATCCTTAGATGGATTTGATAGTTTTACTATTCAAGTTTTACTTTCTCAAATTGTATGAATTGGTCAAAACACTGAATTTCATGATAAAGAAAATATTCTTCATGAAGATCAACTAATTGAACTACCATTAACATTTAAAGTTACTCATACTTCTATATTATCAACATATTGATTTACATCAGCAATAAGATGATATACTTTGAAACTATTCCTTGGAATAATCTCCATATTTGTTAACTTTGTAAACTTCACAAATTCATTGGAACTGTCAGTTGCATGAACTTGTACATTAGATGATGTTAAAAGTCTAAAATTTGACAATGAATTAAGATTGATTCAGGTAAAACTTAAATCTGAAATTCTAATATTATCAATTTCAGCTGATATTTTGAAAGCAATTAGCTTAACATCCTTTGATCAAGCTAATATTACAGACGGGGTTACTTGCTCATAAGATTGAATGTTCTCATCTTGGGAAACGACTATTTGACTAGAGCAATCATTTCAAGAAAATCATTCTTTACAAGTATAATAACAAGGAGAAGAAGAATTATTATTTTGCCAAATCGTATTTGATTTGGTAGGTTTTCAAATGTTAAAAATAGCATTTTCATAATTAGGCTTATTAGAACATGATCATTGGTTTTCATAATCATTTAATTCACCTAGTATAGACTCTAAGCTATCTATAATTGTTCATAATTCGAATCTAATATACTTTAGTATTTGAACTAACTTATAATTGTCTAAATTTTTTTGGTAAAGATTTTCTACTTTAGTATCAATTTTTTTGACAAAACTAAGATAACTGTGTGGAGATTTCAAAGAAGATCACTTATCCTTCACCAAATCTATAAAATCATCTAAAGTATTTACATTAGATGTGCTTAAATTCTCCGCATATGGGTTTATATTATCAGCAAAAGAAAAGCCAACCATCAAAAATAAAGAACATATCAAAGTTAACTTAACTATAAGTGATTTTCAAAGTTGAATTGTTTTTTCCATTATCATTGTAATAAATAATAAATATATAAATGATATTATATAATTATACGATAAATTCAAGTGAAAGGATACAATATTAGCAAATTGGGATTGGAGATTGCGATAGTAAATTGTAAATATTAAAAAAAATTCAGACAATCTCCTATCGCAATTTCCTATTTACTACTACTTTTGAACCCTATCTTTGGTCTTTCGTATGGTTGAACCCATCCTTCGGTCCTTCCCTTGAAAAGGGAAGGATACAGTAATTATAATTGTATCCTGCCCTCTCGGAGGGGAAGACCAAAGAAGGGGTGCTACAATACAACGAAAGAAAAAAGATAGGGTTCAATAATCTACCACAATCTCCAATCGCTATTGCTATTGCTATTTTGGATTTGGATGAGGATGACGATTAGGATTAGGTAAACAATAACTATTTGTACTTAGTACTATTTCTTATTCAAAAAAAAGAGCCCTCGTTGCCGAGAGCTCTTTAGAACAATATTTTGTCAAATACAATTATCTAACTTCTGTTATAGGGAATGATCACATATTTTCGTAATCACTAGCATTAATTGCACCGAATTCAATATTATTTAATCTTACAGTCCAAGAAGGATTGTTTGCACTAGCTTCTTGTGTACCGTCTATAGTAACAATATAGTTAACTGTAGAACCAGCATCAACTGTATTATTAGCTGTAAATGTAAGAGATCAAGTTACTGATCCAGTACCAACTACATTAGAACTTCAAATTGAGCTCTTGTATACAGTTAAAGTAGTAGCTCCAGTATAACCAGACAATACATTATCAAATGTAGCTCAAGTCATAGTTACTTGGTCTTTTCCAGAAGCAGTTACACTGAATCTTAGAGCAGAAGTAGCTAAGTCTTTTGAACTATTTGTAAGTTTTGCAACTACAGCTGTGTTTTCACTAATAGTGTGTGTGTTACCAGCAACTACAGATCAAACCATAGGTATGTTTAATCAGTTAGTAGATCTAATTGTAGAACCAGTTAGGTCTAAGTTAACTTTGATATCAACATTGTTTACATTAGTATTCAAATCAGCTATTAAGTAATAAGTTTCTGTTCTTTCTTTAACGATAGAATCAGAAGGACTTAAATTAGTAAATGATACTGCAGTTGAGTTGTTACTTGTAGCAGGTAATGTAGCATTTGAAGGTGTCAATACTCTTACATTAGAGATTGAATCCAAATTCATACCTGTGAAAGATAAGTCTCTCAATTTGATTGTATCATTTTCAGCTTTTACTCTAAATGCTAATAATTTAACATCTTTAGCTCAAGCTAATAATAGTGATTTCTTAGGGTTAGCATCAGAACTAGATAAGATACCAACAGCTTGTGCAACTGTAAAGTTAGCAGAAGTAGGTGTAGATCCTAAAGCAACATTTTGTGATGTTAGAGTATCTACCATATCTAATGATGTTAATTGTAAGTTGAAGCTTCAACTTGCAAATGCATCTGATAAGTCAACCTTAACCATCATATTCAATGGAGTAGTTGTCAATGTTTTTGTAACATTATTGAATGTAACAGTATTACTGTTAACTGTTTGTGTAGAAACAGCAGTACCATCGATAAATAATGTAGCGAACATATTACCAGCATAACTTCATACTCATGTAAGTGTATAAGAAGCATTTGAGATGCTTACAGGATTACCTTGAGTAACAGCTAAACTTAGTCCATAAACTTCTACAGCATCAGAACCAACTGCAATTGTTGTATCTCATAGACCGTCAACTCTAGTTACACGAACTGAAGTAGAGTCTACTGAAACGTTAACAGCAGAAATAGTACCAACAGCAGAACTTACTGTATTTTGATTTGAGATATACTCAGCTTTTCCAAAAGAAGACAATCTAAGATCATCAAACTTAATTGTTCCAGCAGGAGCATTGTCTCTTAATTTTGCATACATTTTTACGTTAGCACTTGTAGAAACAGTAGCTAATCATAAGAAGTTAGCAGAAGCTCATGTAGCAGACCAAGTCATTGTAGATGAACCGATTTGTAGGTATACTGTGTCAATATATTGATCAATTGTACCTGCAGAAACTGAGAATCACAATGTAGGATCTTCCAAAGTAATTGGAGATTTTGTCTTGATTGTACCTTGCATAAATACAACATCATTAGTTCCCTTAGCATAATTTCTAGATAATTCTACGCTAGAATCTCTTTCGAAAGTAATGTCAGAACCTAATACAGTTGTAGTATTTAGATCATTATTAGTAATTGTAATTGTAGATCTAAAACCGTTCAATACTTCAACGATACTCAAATCAGTTGTATTTCTCAAACTGAATTGATATGTGTCTCAAGCATTATTTTGTACATTTACTACCTTAGCTTTGATATAGTAAGTAGCTGAAGCTCAGTCTTTTACAATATCATTTGAAATAAATGTAGCATCCTTTCCAGAAATAGAAACTTCTGAAGAAACTGCTACTCAATTTCTTTCTAATTGTAGATCAGATAGATCGAACAAGTCACCATTTCCATTTTGTCTTAATGTAACAGATTGGAATTTAAGATCTCTTGTTTCACTACTTGTATCTTGGTTTTGGATTGTGAATCTTCCAACTTCTATCAAATCATTTGATTGATTTAATGATATAGAAGAACCAGCCTTACTAAAGTCAGAAGCAGCCACAGTATAAGTAGCAGTTCTTAATGGATTAGTAACGAAGTCACCTAGATTGTTTTCAGCAGAACTTGAAGCAATTTCTCCTGCAAATTGGAAATCATTTCCAGCAGCAGCGCTTAATTCAACATACAAGTCTAATGTAGCAGTTGTTCCAGCTTTAACTACGTAAGCAGGAGCAAAAGAAACTACAGCTCTTCTGTCTGAAGAGAATGCTGATTTTCCAGACAATCTTCTTCAATCTTTTTCGAACCAAATTCTAGTTGAAGTAGGAACTGCAGCTAATCATACTGTAGTCAAATCAACAGTATTCACAGCAACATCCTTGTCTCCAGCTGTAAAGTCAATAACAGCAAATCTTACTGTACCAACATTAGGAATTTGAGTTCCACTTGCAGGTGAAGCAGGATTTAGAGATATTTCAATATCTCCTCATTCAACTACAACTGTAGTGTCGTCATCATCACTAGTATCGTCGTCAGAATCGTCATCAGATGTATCATCGTCAGAATCATCGTCAGAATCATCATCGTCGTCACCAATTAGACCAGCTAGAAGATCTCCTAACCCGTCATCATCAGAATCGTCATCAGATGAATCATCATCACCAGCAACTGTACCTCCAGCAGCTCTGAATAACATTAGAGCGATTTCATATCTAGTAACATTCTTGTCAATAGCCATAACATCTGTCTCTTTTGTTAATTCTAAGTCTCTAGCAGTTTCGAAGTAGTTTTTATACCAAGGAGAAACAGCTTCATCCTTAGGTCATACCATACCTCTAACTAATACAGCAATAGCTTGTGCTTTTGTCAAAGTAGCAGCAGGCATAAATTTACCATCTGATCCTTTGAATAGTCCTAATTTACAAGAAGCGTCTATATCTCCTAATAAATCAGATGTAGCGTCAGCTAAATCAGTAAACATACAGTTTGCGTCAGCATTTTCTGTAACGTTTAATTTAGCAGCAGCCATAAAATTAACGAAGAATTTTGCAGCTTCGTCTCTTCTTAGGTTGTCGAAAGGTCTGAATGCGTCAGCATTATCATACTTTGTTAAACCATTGTCATACATCCAGCTCAAAGCAGCATCAAACTCAGGGTCTGAGATACTTGTAGCTCCGTACACTACAGCCGACATAGCTTGTGTACTTATTACAGCAACAGCAGTAGCTGTAGCCAAAAATTTCTTAAAATTGTGCATCATAATCATAATGAATAAATTAAATAAATGTAAATTATAAACAAACCGTGTCTCCACACGTACAAGTAACATAATACAAAATTTGTAAATGATTTCAAGCGATTTTTTCAACTTCATTGCATATTCGGATTTGAATATACTTCATATCATACTACAACAAGTCGCTTATCAGTATAAACGAATATAAATTATATTTGTGACAAAAAGAATTATAAAATAATCTTATATTATTTATTAGCATCAGTTAAGCACTTTATTTCGGGACATTAAACAAATTATTATTAAAATATTAATTTTGTTGATAATTAATTTGATATTTTGAAAGAAATCAATATATTCTATATAGTTTGAGTTCCAGTGTAAGTTCAAGTTTGAGGGAAAGAATAGTTATTAGAACCTTGAACTTACACTGGGTACTAGAACTTGAACTAACGTAGTGTGAGTTCAAGTAGTCAGTACTTAGGGTTAATTGCTACGCAATTGGCAGATAGCGATAGGAAATAGAACATAGTAGTTTTATTCTAAACAATCTCCAATCTCCTATTGCTATTCAGCAGATTACTTATTACTTAGGGATAACAATAATTATTAGAACCTTGAACTAAATACTCACACACAAACACAAACTCATACTACACAAGGGGGTAGTTCGAATTGGTTAGAATGCTGGTCTCCGAAGCCGGCGATCTTGGTTCAAATCCAAGTCCCCTTGAATTATGAATTACTATATACATTATATATATACAAAATTAATCAGATATCCTTGTCTGGTTATTTTTTTTTGTTTGCCAAATTTTATACAGGGCGAATACAATAAGTAAATATATAATAATATAGATGTTCTTCATAAAAATAGTATTTCATTCAATATAGAATCAATAATCTACTACTATTTGTGATATACTATAAATATAATCTAATAAATTGGTTAATAAAATAATTACAAAAGGCCACTGAGATCGTTGAAATAAAAAGATGCTAATAAATCAATATATCATAACAATTGAAACCAAAGGCAAAACCAGTAAATTTCAAAGGATTCACAGCAAGTTTATCTTTCAAATAAAAATTATTAATAATGGAAAAACTCACAAATTAGCTCATATAGTTGGGAATAAATAATTATTGAAAATATCACTAATGCTTTTGTGTAAATGAAATTGTTTTGTAAAATTACTAAACAAGACCAATCATCACAAAGCCATATAACTGAGTTGAAATCATAAATCGTACAACAAATATTGAGGGTTCAAAGCCAACATTATAAAAATTGAATATGAAATCAACCTTTTGATAGAGATTTCTCTTCACAAAAACAATGCAATATATGACATCACTCACATAATTACAGCCCTTACTATACTGCTATCCAATCCACAAACGAAGCAATATAAGATCAAAACAATTGAAATAAAGAATAATCTGAGATAGTATGGGACAAAAAATAATATCAAACTCAAGAACATTACAATTATTACAACATTACCTCAGCTTACCGCTATCAAGTGCACCAATGAGCTATCTATAAATCCTTCATAATCTTGATCTGATATGTTTGATTTGTCTCATATCAACATTCATAAGACCAAGCCAGCATATTTGCCCTCACCATATAGTTCTATTATTGATGTTTTGATCTGTTTTTTGAGTTTTACATTTATTGGGATATTTCATTTTCAAATCACTTTTACTTGCTTGGATATAATTGCACCATGGAATGATTTCATATATAGCCATTTATTGTAATCAAACTTTCACGAATACTTTATACTAAAATTATTGAATTCAAACTTACTTGGTATGGTATAGTTAGTAAAATTAGACTGTATTAGTAACAAATCTCATATTTGTAAATCACTTTTAGATGTTAGTGTGAATTTACTATCGGCGACTTTAACAACATATTTACCTTGAGAAGAAACATCAACTACAGTTCATTCACAAATAACATTACATTTTGTAGAATTATTTTGGAAATTGTAATATTTATAATTAATAGAAACTACTGGAATTGAAAATAATATAAAAATAAATAAAATATGTTTTGGATAAAAATTATTGATGTTTTTTCATACTATATAATGTATAGTAAAAATTAGTATTAATAATAACCTTCCACGCCGTCGGCGGCGAGCCCGCCCCGGACGACCGGGTCCAGATGACAC
>JAZHDC010000180.1:0-12276 GCA_036541305.1 Candidatus Absconditabacteria bacterium | reverse complement strand
TATTAAAGTTTATAAATACTTAAATTAACTAAAAATAAATATATTAACTTTCACATTCTTAAATTAATGTGTTTTTATAAATTTAAACAATATATTTATATTTATCTAAATTAGAATTTCAATTATATTTTTTCTTGACAAACAAGCTAAATGTAAATTATTTGTGATAATATTAAAAAATAATTAAAATTAACTTGAAAAATATAATATTTTGACTATATAAATAAACATCTCCTGCAAGACATACATGACACCGACCGTCCAACCAGATCGTAATGGCAATGTTGTAAGTTAATTATCTAACTTCACCTCAAGGCTAACCTGTGAAATGTGTAATGGCTAAGGTAATGTGTTTAATCTAACATTAAACCAGTGAAAATTGTACGGCTAAGGCAATGTATCATTAACACTTAATCGTGAATTTCGTACTGGCTAGTGGAGATTTATTTGTAAAATGCGAAACAGGTCATTTGTATAGGACAAACCACTATGCAAATCTAATTTGAACTTATATTATACGGACTCAGGTATTCCCTGGGTCCTTTTTTGATACTAATTAAAAAATTGTTTATAAAATAAAAAACATCCTTACTCTCTCCATCACAAAATCAAGCAATCAAATAGTGGAAGGCAGTTTTGTTGGCCTTGGCCCTATAAAAATATTTATAAAATATATAAACTATCTTATTTTCTTGCCAACTCATTGAATTATAATCCTATGGAATCACCAGTAAGAAAGCACCATCACTGACAATGTAGTCACAATACCAATGCTAAATGGAATAAGAATGGATCGAGACCAGATTAATATGGTGGCTCTAGAATAAATAAATCGCAAAATCAATGGAACCAAAACACAAACAATTAATCAAGTAGCAACAATATATATAATACCTACAAATCGTGATATGTTAGTAAGTTGTTTTTTGGTCATACCAATAACATTATATAGTCGGTATGTTCTTTGAGAAACAAGTGCTGATGCCTCATTACTAGCTACGCTAGCCATCAATATCAACAACACAATAATACTCATACAAATAAATATTATAGAAATAACCTTGGTGGAAATATTAGCAACAAGGGAAATAATAGCACTTACATCAATAAAAGAAAGATGCCTTCAAACATTTTCAAGTACAGATTTTTGAAACAAAGATAACTGAGACGGTGGCTGTCTTGTAACCCAAAATCGTGATCTAGGTGCTTGAGCAAATTGCTTAGAGTCTAATTGAATAAAGAAAAAAGGTTCAGCTCAACTACGAATTGATTTTCTCAATGATGTAATTTGAAGTTCAAAACTTCTTCATTGTATAGATAATTCAAGCATATCCCCTATTTGTACTCCAAGTCTTTTGGCAAAACCTTCATCTAAAGAAACTCATCATTCACTAAGGGGCTTCCCTTTTATAATTGGGCTATTTTCTAAACTTTGACTTGTCATATTAAACTCTCTGGTAAACTCTCAAGACTCTCTTTTGCTAGCTTCTAGATGATTGTTGAGAGAGATAGAATTTATATTCACTATTCTTCATAGTATAGTATCGTATAATCTAGCATTAGTATCAATTTCTTTGATTTTGGTAAGATCCTCATCACGAACATTGATTATAAAAAGATTTGGTTGGTCTTTCTCAGAAATGCTTAATCTATCAATAAAACTCAATGACATAGCAGTAATTACACAAAAAGCTATCAATGCACTACTCAAACCACCTACTAACAATCAAGTTTGATTACCAGGAATCACAGTCTGCCTACTAGCATCAAAGAAAGAAAAATGAGTTCTTCTGATTCAATGTAATAAACTATGCACAGAACGGAAAACCCAAAGCAAAAGTTTATATCAAACAAAAAGTATAATACCAAGTAGTATTACTATACCAGCAGAAAATAAAGCATTACTATTCAAGATGCTCAAAATTAGCCAAGATCATATTCAGGTAATAATTACAGAAATTATAGATCATGATTGGGGCTTTGCTCAATCTTGCCTTAGCAAGGATAAGGGATGTGTCATACTAAGATACCGCAAAGATTCTCGACATGCAACAAAAAAACAAATAATTGATAAAACTCAAACAATTAATAACTGCTCTGGATATCGAACAAATTCAGAGGCTAATGGAATAAATATTCTAATATTTTTGAATATAGTATAAGCTAATCATATACCAATTAGATATCAAATAACAAATAAAGATCAAAGTAATATACTAATCATTACAATAGTTTGTAAACGAGTAATACCAATAATCCTCATAATAGCAACAGAGTTTTTCACACGAATAGTCATAGTCATTGTGGCAGTTGTAATAATCATCAATGAAAGTATTAATGTGATTATCAAAATTATACTTGTGTATTGGTCAAGCTGGGAGGTTATATTTCACAATTGCTCTATACGATCCTTAGCAAGTCTAACCTGGTATAGTTGATTATATTCTCTTTGTATAGTTTCTTTGATCTGTATTGCTTGTTCATCATTATCAGTTTTGATAAGTATTTTGTAATCTACTCTAGATCCAAAGTCTGTTAAATTTGTTTTGCTAATTAGATTATATGGTAAAAATATTGTTCTTCACTGATCCAAAAAGTTGAATCATAAACTAGCTTGCTCAGTTATAATTCATGCTATAGGTAACTGTAATGTTCATACTTTGATAGTGTTTTGTTTACCTATTAACTCATAGGTTTGACTATCTATCCGCACAGATCCTGAAAGAAAAGTAGTTTTGGAGTTTCACTGTGTCTGGTTGTCTAAACTTACAAATGTCAGTTCTCAGTAGTAAGGATATCATTGCTCGATTGCTTTCACTTGCACAAGCTTAGGCTCAGTAACTCATTCTATAGTTGTATAAAACTCAGTTAAAGGAATTGCTTTTCATCAATTATCTTCAACAATCTTAGAAATGTTATTATATGTTGTATTATCAAAATTTGTGCTGCTTTCTATAGTAACATCTGCTCACACAAGTGGTCTTGTTTCCTTACTAATTTGCTTGTCTATATTCAGTATAATCTGTTCTATAAGTGTAATAATCAATACCACTATAGAAAAAACAATACCCATACTTACGATACGAACCCAATGTGTAAAAAATAATGATTTAAGTGCTTTTATCATAATCTATATGTAAAGATTAAATTTCTATTGAACAAGTAATTTTCAATTTTGTAAAGTATATTTGGTATTACAGTAAGAAGCCACTTGTGGATTATGTGTAATTATAATAATAGTAGTATTGGATTCTTTTTGTAAACTAATCATAAGGTCCATAATTGTTACAGTATTTGTAGAATCTAAATTACCAGTAGGTTCATCTGCAAGCAAAATAGGTAAATCAGCCACAAATGATCTTGCTATTGCTACTCTTTGTTGTTCTCACCCACTAAGCTGATGAGGGTATCTTTTGTTGTATCATCATAATCATACTTTTTGTAATATTTCATCAGTAGTAAATCTTCTTTTGTTTTTTGTAATATCTATTACCAGTTCAATATTATCTTCTATAGTCAAATTTGGCACAAGATAAAACTGCTGGAAAATAAACCCAATGTTTTGAGATCTCCAGCGAGTGCGGTCATCTTCACTAAGGGCAGAAATATTGGTTTCTCAAACCTTCACAAACCCTTTATCTGGGACATCCAATCAAGAAATAAGATTTAATAATGTAGATTTACCAGATCCAGATGGTCACATAATAGCAACAATATCTCATGACTTAACAGATCGATCCAATTTATCATAAATAACAACTGTGTTATTGTTGGTGGTATATGCTTTGGAAACTTGATGGCAGGATATCATAATTAATTAGAATATTAGGTAAAAAATTTATCTACTATTGATTATTTGTAGTAAGAATATCTTTGTTTGCAATAAATGTATCAAATATTGTTTGGGCTATAATGCTTTGTCCAGCAGGATTAGGATGGATTCAGTCTGGTAGATTAAGTTCAGGGACTCCTGCAACACCAGTTAGTATAAAAGGGATTAGTATAGAGTTGGTTTGATTTGCTATGGTTGGATAAACATTTGCAAACTGGTTTCTATATGATTCTCAAAGGTTGGTAGGCAATTGCATTCATCAGATTATAACCTTCAGTCAAAGGGACTGTAATGTTGTAACTATATTTGTAATATTTTGCTGTAAATCTGGAATAGGTAATCATTGTAATCAATCATTTCATCAAATTACAATAAGTGCTATATCTCATGTTTTTGCTTCTGCTGTAACTCGATTTAGTCTATCTTTCAGTCATGCGCTTGTATCTCCAGATTCTCCACTATTTATTACCTTAATTTCATATCATGCAGCTTGCAATTTTTGCTCTAATTGTGCAGGATAAGAATCTTCAAATGCTAATCTATAACCTGCTGTAAGACTGTCTCATAGGACAAAAAACTGCTGTGTAGGCTCTTGGATTTGCTGCTTGGTAGTTGGTGAAGGATTAGAAGAGTTTTTACAACCAGCAATGAAAAACACTAGTAAGAGTGAAACTATTAGTAAGGATTTTTTCATAATGTTTTAGTTAGGAAAATAAAATGAGTAGGTTTTAGTAATTGTTTGTATTAATTATTTGAAATATATTATTCTTATAAGTCATATTAAATAATACAATTTAATTATCTTTGAATCAATCTATTTACAACTCTTAGTATACAAATATACTTATCAATTTCAATAAATATTACTTACAAATAATTTTAAACTTATCCTATTATCAAAAACATTATTTTGACATTAAAATCGAAGTTGTTTTGATAAGACCAGATAACCTATAACAAAAAATTATTATTATCAGTAATTTAGTATTTTTAAGATGCGAAATTAAAAATTAGTTATTTTGATACTAATTATTTTGAAGAAACTCAAGATAATGTCGTACAACTTTACTATATATGACCGAATGAAATGGAGAAAAATATGATAAGCAAATTGAAATAAGTGAACATAACAGAGCCTAATATCGGACCCGAGAATTAAGCTTGAGCGGGAATAAAATATGCGTATACGGCATTTCTCCTAGATTTATCCTTTTGTGAAAAATTTTTCTTTTAGTAAAGATTGTTTTGTTCTAAAATATTGAAAGGATAATGCTTCACTTATTATTTAAAAAATATTTTTTGTCATATTCTAAATCAATTTTCTATTGGAATAATAGGATTTAATAAATAATTATGATCTATTTTTTTGTTGAAAAGTATTTTTCCATCTTGAGAGACTATTTGTAAATAATGATCATAATCATACTTAAATCAACCTACACCATCAAATCCTTTGGCTATTAATGATTGTTTATTATTTAACAAAATGATTTCATCATTCCCATCATCATCAATATCAGCTGCAGCCTCAATTAAAATATATTTGTAAGGCTTTCCTGTTGGGTCTGGTAATTTTTGTAGTTCGTTACCATCCCCATCAAATAAAGTTCTTTTTATAAGAAATAATTCTTTTCCATTTGAATTTACAATACTAAACTTAGGTGCATCTTTAGGGTACCTTTCTTTATAAGGTATTAATTTTAACAATTTTCCATCTTTATTTAAGATAGTAAAATAACCTAAGCAGGACATTATATATGTATTATAAGTGGCATTATATCACAATAAACCATTATTATAATTTGGCTGATGTCATAATGGCCACTTTATTTCTAATATTTTTTGTAGATTATAATCAAAAGAAACAATATAATTTCCTCATGAATGTTTATCTAAAAGTAAAATATCATCTTCTCAATCATTATTAACATCTCCAACTCACGATAAACGGATGTCAATATTATTAGTTTCTAACTGAGATATAAGTTTTTTTTGAGTCAAATTATAACTATATATTTTTATATTGGTGTAAACTATAATATAATCCTCTCATTGTTTATTTTTTAAATTAGAAATTTTCTCAATCATAATTCCCTTATTTTTTTGATCAGTATTCACAAGATTTTTTTCTGATAATTCATTATCAAGTATAATTGATGAGGATTCACAGTTATTTAAATTTAGTATTTCTAAACGTAAAGTATAGTTAGCACCTACAATGTTTCTCTTTTCATCTGATAAATAAATGAGATATGGCGTGTTTCATTCTACCAAATGATATTTTTCATCGCTGTATAATGATCACCATATTCATTTATTTTCAATTGTACATTTATTTTGTATTGTATCTAAATTAAGATCATATTGAGATATATAATATTTATCACTATTAAAAAATACTGAACCTGAGGAATAAATAAATCAGAATACTGAACCTGAGGAATAAATAATTGGAGAATAAGTAACTTTAGTATTCTTTAATAATATTTCTTTTTGCTTAATGTCAATTAAGTTTATTTCTTGTGATTCATTTTTATTATTCAAATTTATTTTTCCAAATCCATTTTCATTATTCAAATTTTTTTGATATAATGATATAATAGTTACAATAAATACCATTCATATCAAAAAACGAATCACATTATTTTTTATAAATCTCATATTATTGAGTATTAAATTATAAAACAAATTAAGTTTTAAGGGAGGTAGTTATCTTTCTTAACCTTTTCTTTTTCAGTTTCTGAGGATTTTCATATTTATGTTGATCATTCTACTAATTGGAGATTCAAGATATAAATCCGTAAAAAATGGTATTACACTTGTTAATATAACAACTAAATAGTTCAAATACTTTTTTATATTAAGTATTAGGCCAAAACTAACCTTTGTCGCTTTTGGTAGTTCTTTCTTTATATGAAAACTAATATAATAGATAACAATGTATAATTATTTAATTATGAAATTCAAATATATATCATCAAAACTGTCTTCCAAATAGACCAATCCCTAACTCTCTCACAAAAAAACCCTAGAAACCATGAGTAGAAGCTAGGTTTGGTGTGAGTTAAATAAATAAAAATATATGTTATTATCGAAATTCAAGAATAAATCTATACTTCAAGACAAATCTTGAAAATTCTGTGATTAGTATAATTTTGTTTTTATTAAATAAATGAATTAATTTTATTGACCAAGAAATCTAAATTTATATAATTTAATAAATTATTATCATTTATATATTGGAGAATATCAAAAATTTTTATAAATTTATATTCACTAAATTCCTTAGAAATATTTAAATTTATTTCAGTCTCATTTCATTTGTATTTTATCAAAATTGCTTTTTCTTTTTTTCATACATAATATTCTCATTTATTTTTAATTTTCCATTCAATTTCTTCTTGGGTATAATTTTTAACAAATTCATTCTTGTAATAATATAATATTTCCAAATTATTTGCACTAATTCATAATTCTTCATACACTTCTCTAAAAATTGCTGATTCTAAATTTTCATTATTTTCAATTCATCATTTTGGGAATGTCCAATTTGGTTTGGAAGTATTATATTTTCAAATCAATATTTGTCACTTATTATCAAAAATAATTCATAAAACATTATTTCTATAAATTTCTTCCATATTGTAATAAATTAATGATTTAAATTCACTTATTAAGTGTATATTAAATTAAAAATAATTCAATAAATTCGTATGCATTTAACTCTTCAAATAATAAAATTCAAAGTCATTGTTTACTAATTCATGACAATATATTTCATCAAAAGAAGATTCTATAAGCCATTCATTTTGTTGTTTTATATTTTCAAATGCTTGCTTTGAATCGATTCATTCTCAAACTCATAGCATCTGTACATTTTCAACTTCAGTTCAATCTGGTTGTTGCGTAAATCATTCAAATGTGAGAAATATATACTTTTTCATTTGTCATCAAGTTAGATAATAAACGATCAAGATCTATTTATTTTCAATTGAAAGTCAAATTGAAATTGTGGGGGAAAGATATAAATCTCATATTGAAAAGAACTTTTCAACTTTTTAATTTGCAAATAATGTAAAAAAAACATATTATTAGTAGAAGTTAATTGTTAATTGATTTATGTTAGTAATTTTAAAAAATTAAATCCATAGTTTTTTGTAAGTTCACTTATAATCAACAAATTCTAACAATCACAAATCTCTTAATTCTTGTAAATTTCTTCTTATAGTATTTTCTGGTGTTCTTCAATTAAATTTATAAGCAAATCTATTAATATCAGTTGTTGTAAATACTTTTTTTCAAATTTCGTTTATACAATTATAGGTTAATAAATTTCAATTTGAAAGCTTAGATTTAACTATATTAATATCTTCTAAAAAAAATTCATTTCAATCTAAATCATTATTTTCAAAATATTTATATTCTGGTAGCCCTGAAACAATATCTTTTAACTTGGAGATATCTTTTTCTTTTATTAAATTATAATTTTTATCATTAAAATAACTTAAAAAATCATTTTCTACATCTTTTCTATCATTTAATAAGATTCAATATTCAAGATTTTTAATCAATCATCAATTAGTTAAATTTGCTGAAGTTATAATAACATTTGAATCAAATATAAATATTTTTGCATGTAAATTAGAAATAATTTTAATTGATATATTATTGTTTATTAAATCTTGTATAGAATCTAAATCAAGTCATCATCATCTTACATTTGGCAATGTAAACTTAGTCAAAATCTTACAATCAATACTTTTATTTCTATTTTCAATAATTATTCTTGCAACATTTCATTTAATGAACGGTGATGAACAATAAATTTTTTCTTTTGCACCTTTAACCAACTCTTTAAACAACTCATCCCAAGGATTTTTGATAATATGCATTATTGGTTTATTTTAAAGTTGTAATAATTCAATTTTTAATTGACTATAATTATTTTAAATTAAATTACAAAGAAATATTGAAGAAAAGTTTATGGGTTATTTATAGACAATATTTATTTATGAGAACTATAATTATATATTTTAACTGTATTAAATCTTTGTTACATATAGGTTTAGCAACTATCCAAAATCCTTCACAAAGAATCTATCATAATTCGAGAAGGAATATTAGCTTTCATTTTGTAAGAGGGAAAAGTAAATTTGTTATTGAGAGTTGGGATTGAAAAAGATTAGTAATATCCAACAAAGTTAAGGGTTAATGGAAAAAGAAAAAAACCTTATTCATGTGTTTTATTTTCTTCTATAACTTTAAAATTTGGAATTATATAATTTTCTTTTAGCCAAGAAAAATATCTTTCATTATATTTCGGATTTAGGTGTTTTATTATTTGTTTTCCAGTAATTGATAAAGCATAAAATTCTGGCATTTTGACTGAGAAGTTATTTTCATGAGTAGGTTTAAATAAAATCTTTTTTTCAAAATATTGTAAGGCGAATATTTGTTTCAAAGGATTTGCTAAAGAACTTGTCATATCATTTGGTAAAAATAAGCCTAAATTTTGTAAAATTTGTAAACTTCCAAAATCAATTTTTAATTCACCCATAAAATCTTTTGCATTTTCAGGTAAAGTAAAAATAATTTTTGGAATACTATCATAATTAATAACTAGACTAGAAATTCTTTCGAACAATTCTAATTCCTCTTTCCCTAACATTTTTATTGAATGGAGAGTACTCATTGAATACGATCCAGGATTATTATACTCACCAGCAATAATTTTTGCGATTAATTGCTGCATTTCTGAATTTGAAATATTCTTCGCATGTTCTAACAATCCATAAAATAAATCATTATCATTTTCAATTTTATTTGAATCAGAATTTAGCAATGGTTGTGCCTGAACCAATACAGAACCAAGGTTTGAATATTCACGAATAAACTTTTGCTCTTGTGCTTTTTGAAACCATGGTTTTTCTGCTTCCCATTTTGCTAATTCTTTTTCAGTTGCTATTTGCTTTTGTGCTTGACATTTTCCAATGCTTTTACCAAAAAGCCACAATGAAATTAGTTCACCAAAACTTGCTAATGGTTTACTTGATACATCACTAACTACTTTTGTAACTGTGCTTGGAATAATATTTGAATCCATATTGTTTTTTTAAAAAATAAAAACTAAATCTCCTCATCCCAATCTTCCCTAATCTTCGCCTTAATTTTCTTCTGCATTCTTCTATCAATTCCTTATTTGCATTTACAACTCTCTACTCTTTCTCAATCTCTACTACGATTTGCTCTTGGACGGAAAGATTAGGAAGTGGGACTTGTATTGACATTAATGCTAATTGATTTAACTTTAGATCTGTAATCATCGTTAAATAGCAAATAACTTATCTAAGATAACAATTTATAAGTCGGTTTTCGTAATAACCTATTATTTCACTCATTATTAATATTCATATTCAATCGATTTATTTAGGATTAATTTTATTTATAATATTGATTAATTCAGATTCAATATTTTCTATTCTTTTCTCTAAGTATTGAACATCAGTTGATACATGAGAAAGTATTAAATATAAACTTGTAATTCATCCAAACACTCAAATTTGTAACATCATTGAATCCGATATTATTCAAGAAAATTGTGAGATAAAAGCAAAAACTAATAATCAATAAATACTATTATTAACAATTGATTTTGTTTTTTTAAATTGATTTTTTATATGTGTCAAATTTTCACTAAAATAACTCATAATTACTAATATGAAAAAATAAAATAACAGTAACATAACTTTAAAACAAACTATAATTTCACTCAAATAATTTAATTATTATAATAAATATTTATCATATTATACAAATATCCTTCCTAATTTCAACAAATATTACTTATAAATAAAAAACTCCCTAACTCTCTCCATAAAAAAACCTAGCAACTAATGAGTAGAAGCTAAATATAAACTTGTATTTTGTTTATTTAATATAAAGATTATTAATTATGATTAACATAAACAGATAAAAAATATATACAATAGAATATAGTTATAAAGAACATTTCGTTTATGTACAATAAAAACTATTAAATAAGATTTACATAAACAGATATTTACTAATATTATCTTCGATTTCCAAATAGCTATGATAATAAAAAATAACTTCTCTGAGTTAACAGATTATAAGATAGTTATACCAATAACCTATGTTTTGACAAACACTGCAACCAAATCTAGATTTTACTTAAATAAATAATTCTTCACTATTTAATTATTCCTTTGAAAGATACTCTTTTTCCTTTTCGTTACTTCCATGCCACACTCCAAATCTAAAACCAATTGCAAAACAAAACCAAGCTACTCATAGTGTAAAAGAATATAATGAAATAATATAGGCTACTATTAGATTTAATATGATTAAAATAATGCCTGATAAAAATAATTGCATAATTAATTATTAATAATTTAAAACTTTCCATATTATACAAATATACTTATCAATTTCAACAAATATTACAAAATAAAAAAACTTCTTTTCTCTCTCAACAAAAAAAAACAGAAACCAAATAATATAAGCTTGGTTTGGTAGAAGTAGAAGTAGAAGTAGAAGTAGAAGTATAACTAAATATAAAATTAAAGAATATTTTTATTTATTAAATTTAATTTTGTAAAATTTAATAGGGAAATTCAGAAAATGCTCTAAATATTTTTTTTAATTCTATATTTTTCATAATCATACAAATAATCGACAATTTCCTTAAATTCATTTTTATAGTCTTCCACATGATCATAATTATTTACAGAAAAATCTGTTTTATAAGATAATGTATTTAGTATTTTTTCCACTAAAGCAAACAAAGTAATTATTTCCGACTGTGAAATTGACCAAGTATCAAAATTTATATCATGATGAGCAACAAATTTATCACGAATATATTTAAGCTTTTTAATTGATTTATCTTCCTTTTTTAAATTTTCATTTATCTCATTTATATCGTCAATATTAATTCATTCATATCTTTCCAATAACTCTTCTAAAAATATTCTTTCTTTATTTGCTTCTTGAAACTTACTTATATCTAATTTATTATGATTAGAAGTCAAATAATTAATTATTTTATATATAGTAATTGAATCTTTACAATTATCGAAAATCTTTGACAAAATTCACAAACTTGAATAAAGTAAAGACATTTGGGTTATTTGATAAAAATTTTTATAACGATTCAAAATTAAATGTTTGTCTTCTTCAATAGTTAACATTTCATTTAATCCTTGCCATGTTTTAAACATAGACAAACTTAAAAAATAATTATCCTTTAGTGTGTTCAAATAATTATTAAATGTATTAAATTCATTCATTTCTTATAATTCTGATATAAAAATTAATCTACTATAATTATATATCTACTTTTATAATTTATTCATTTTAAAAATATTTATTATGTTAAAGATTATTTAAAGTAATATTATATTAATTAAAAGCAAAAGTCAATT
>JAZHDC010000179.1:0-12487 GCA_036541305.1 Candidatus Absconditabacteria bacterium | reverse complement strand
ATTCGAAAATTCAATTACTCTCTGTGACATTTTTATCTAAACTGAAACTTTCTCAGTGATTTTTTTGAGGGACGCTATATAAAACATCTAAATTAGTTACTGATTTGTAAGTTAAATTTTCACTATTACAATTTAGAGGAGTTCAAATCATACATGATGAATATTTGTACAAAGAATTATCTGCAATACTCTCTCCATCCATCCAAACTCAATTATCACATGTAAAATTCTTTTTGTGGTCATCACAATTTCATCCAAAAGCCACACTACTTTCCTTGTAAAAATTCTTTGTAACTAAATGATCTATTCAATCACATTTTGCTGGAGTTAGTACATTACAACTTTTTTCAATATATTCAGATTTGTTTTCTCATATCCAACTTCCATTATTACATTCAAACTCTGCTTTTATACTTTCACATGTTTGTCAATATAATGCTGACTCATTCTTGTAAAAATAAACTTTAGATCAATGAGGATTTCATTCACACTCTCATGGCAACTGAACATTACAAGTTGTATATATATAATTATCTTTATTGTCTCAAATCCAATTTCAGTTACTACATTCAAATTGAGCTTTTACACTATCGCAACTTTCTCAAAATCATACAGCTTCTTGCATGAAAAAATCTAATTTTGATCAATGATTGTATCATTCACATCACAAAAATTTTACAGCAACAGGTTGTGAGGAAACCTTACTAAGTTCTTGAGCAATAGAAACTTTCATTTGGTCTTGAGTTTGATCTACATTTAAAATAGGAAGAAAATTACTTCCAGAATAAACATTCTCAAAATTACTTATAAACTGTTCAAACTCTGAACTTGTACTATCTGATAATTTACTTAAATCCCCAGAATACAATGATTGAACTAAAATTTTCTTCTTTTGCTCAGTTCACAAACTATAAGTTCATTTATTTGTCCAAAAATGTTCATTTTCTAATATTTTTTCTTCTCACTCATACTCATCTACTATCAGACTTGGTACTGGTAATATTGTGTCTATATTTTCAACTTTAGTAATAATAATTGATTGATTATAGTTTCATTGCAATCTTGTATAGTAACTTTGTGCATATACTTTATTTGAATATTTGGAAAACTGCTGGTTTTCAATAATTGTTCACAATTGATATTTTTGGTTGTTCCACTGTGCATATCTGTATCTTTGTTTGGTTGTTGGATCTATTGGCGACTTTGTCAAAGTTCATCAAAGCTCCTGTACTGCTTCATCTCCAAAATATCATACATCCCATATCCGACTTCAGGAAAACATAATTTTTGACACATTATCTGGTTTTGGCAAC
The DNA here is from genome assembly GCA_036541305.1 of Candidatus Absconditabacteria bacterium. Classification (GTDB taxonomy): domain Bacteria; phylum Patescibacteriota; class Gracilibacteria; order Absconditabacterales; family Absconditicoccaceae; genus JAZHDC01. The sequence goes on along the minus strand of JAZHDC010000179.1, from coordinate 11,174 downwards.
TTATCATTTTTAGCGATGCTAATGTTAATCGCGTTGTCAATTGTGGTCAAATCTGCTAATTTTCTACTGTCTCTAGACTTGCTCATCCATTGAGAAAGCATAAGAAATGCAGAAGCTCAAAGTACTGCTATTATTGCAATTACAATAATCAGTTCAATTAGAGTAAAAGATTTTAGTAGTTTTTGTAGTTTTTTTGCCATTATTTTATTGAAAAAATAATAAATTTACTAATTTTATATAAATTTTTTGTAATATCAAGATATTATTAAGGTAAAAAAATAATATTTAAATTTCAAAGAAATTATATACTATAGATAAAAAACCAAGTCAAGCACCTATGAAATAGTATACATCAAGCATAAAACTCAATATAAACAATGTTGCAATCAAAAAACTAATTTTGAAAAAAGTAAATCAATCTAAATAAAAGGAATTTAGGTTGAAATAAATTATTTTTTATTTATAAGAATTTTATTTTGAAAAGTGTAAAATGAAGCTAAGTAATTGAAAAAACGATAAATCAAGTAAAAATTTCCAAAATATGCTAATTGAAAATATTGAGCAAATTTGCACTGATGAAAATGAGAAAATAATATTGTTTCAAATATTGAAATATAATAGTTTTGTAGTTGATTGAGTTAATCAAAAAGATTTATTGAAAAAATACATAAATTGTGAAAATTTAAAAGGATTGATTGATGAAGATCTTGATTTATTGATTGAAGAATATACAAATTTGTTGAAAAAAAACTATATCAATGAAATGGTAGAATCTTACAAAGTAAAGCTAATTGAAGAGTGCTTCAATGAACAAAATCCTTGAGATATAGTCCAAGTATGAAATAAAAAATATATTATAATACAAGATGGCTCATTAGCTACTATTAATGAGCAAAATAACTACAATAAGAAAATATTATATATTTGTGAAGATAAAAATTGATTTGATATAATAGTAGATTGAAGATGAAAAGTTATATTCCAAACTAGCTGTGATGAACAAACAGTAAATTTTTTGAATGAATATATTGTATATCGCGCTTGTAACGATGAAATACATTTTTTTGATAAAAATTTATACACTGTTTTTCATTGAGCTACAGGATCAATTTTAGACGTTGTTTATCTAAATTGAACAACATACTTAGCAAGTCGGGACCACGAAAAATTGGAAAACCCAAACTATTTTAGATGATACAAAATTACAAATTATAAACTATTTGACCTAGAATGAAATATAATTTTTAGCTCTAATGAAATATGGAAAGCAGAAAAAATAATAAAATTCAATAATTGAAATAGCTTTGTAATATGAACTGATAATAATTTCAACAAATATTTTTATAACATGAATTGAGATAAAATATCGGAAACTATGCATGTTTGAGACGAAATATTTGAATTTGAAAATCCTTTTGATCAAGAAAAATACTATCTTATATCAAATCTTTCAAATGGATATTTATTTTCGTCTGATTGAAAATCCAAGACTATTTCAAGCAGAATACATTGAAAAACATTTTGAGAAGAAGTGTATTTTGATAAAAAATGAAATATGTATTTTGAAATAAACTCTTTGACTGAGACTGGAACAATAATTGATGTGAATTGAAAAAAGAAATCAATATTCACAAAGCTTATAAATACTGTAAAATTACAAAAAATATAATAAAAAATTTATGTTTATTAATCCCCTATTAAATAATGAATTATCAAAATATTGAGGTTAGTGAATTACGATGTTCATTAGAAAAAAAATCTAATTGAAGAATTAATAAAGAAATACTTTCTCAAATAATTGAACAAAGAACTTTTGTGATTGAGGAAATTGATTACACTCAAGATTTGTTAAAATTATATTGATTAGAGAATACTTGCAAGGAGCTAAAAATAGAAGATATACATGATGTTTTGTGGAAAAAATTATTTGATACTTGTATGGATGAAATAATAAATCAAGCTCAAAATCAGCTTTATGAAATCTTATTGAGCAATACTACTCCCTGAATAATCAACACTGTGAAAATAAGTCAACCAAAAGCCGAGTTTATAAATGATATTGAGTGAAATAGATTAACACTTGTAGAAACTATAAATGAAGATAACAAAACAGTTTATATTTGCAAAAACAGTTTTAATGCAATAAGTTTGGTAGATACAAACTGAAATATTTTGATCAAAGAATGAAAATATAGCAACATAAAGTATATTAACAAAACAATAATTTGCACAAAAACAAATTGAAATGATATCACTACAAATTTCTTTGATATAAATTTGAATAATATATTCTTAAACTTAAATAACAGTCTATTAGAATTCAAAATACTATTAGACAATAAAAATAATCAATATTTATTATTGATTTCAAGCCAAAACTGAAAATCTGCATTTTCAATATTTAATACTGATTGAAAACTAATATTTGGGAATAATCATTACTCATCAATTGAAAAAATAATTTATTTACCTAATTGAAAACTTATATTATTTGGAAGTAAATGAGACAAATACTGAATTTTTGATATTGAATGAAATAATATTTACTGAAAAATTGATTGAAAAGAAAAATATATGTATTTTGAGAATCCAATTACAAAAGAAGTATACATTACTAGTAAAAGTATGGAAACAAGAGATATAAATGGAAAAGAAATATTTCCTGTTCCACCAAAATATAAAGGTAAAAAATATGAAATCTCATATGGTCAAACTTGTCAAAATAAGCTATATTTAGTTTTTGATAAATTTATGAGTATAAATACTTTTTGTATCGATATTGAAGGGAATACAAAACCTTGGTTAAAGAAATTTGAGCCTACAAGAAAATACTTAAAACTACAAAAAATAAACTAAGAATAATAAGTTTCTCCTATTATATTTAAAATATGTATTAACTTCTTTTTTTGAGATAGTTTTAGATTATCAGCATTTAAATTGATATTTGTAAAAGAATACTTTTCTTCCAAATAATGCAAAAAATCACTATGATTTATCTTATGATGATTCATAGAATAGACAATAATTTCACTAATCATCAAAGGAAACTTCAATTGTTTGTTTTTACCATTTATTTTGTCAGCTATTTCTTTGGTATCTGCTAAAGAAATATTTCCAATATACAAATCTTTTGGATCTTTACCAGATTTCAAATAGTCAAATATTTGGCTAATTCATCTATAATAACTTGTATCTTTATGTTGGACTCACTTATGTTTGAAAGAGTAGTTTCTTTTGAATCTAAGAAATGACAATGGATTTAATTTCTCTTTTCTCAACAAAGTATATATACTCATAAAATCCCAAAATTCTCTACCCTCAAGCAACTCTCACATCAAAATTACAGGAATCATTCAGCTATATTTCAAAATATTCAAATCTGAACCAATCAGTACTTCTTCACTGATTACAGCCAATGATTCTTCTTTTTCCGAATGATTAGCTCACTTGAATGTTCACAGTGTGATATTGTTGTTGTGATTACAAATCATATGTGTTTCAATCTCATGAACAATCAATTTAAGAATTGAAATCAAAGATATTTGACTTAATCTATTGGGAATGTGCAATCATTTTTCAGTTACCCTAAAGTTTCAACTATCATCAATAATTACAGTTTTATTTAATCCATAAATTTGTATCACCAATTGGAAAATATTTTTTGCATCTTCAATATTTATCATTTTTTTCCAGTTTTCATCTAATTTATGATTCAAATTTTGAATATGATTATTCTTTCAATTAGTGAAAAATATTTGTGATTTAATTAGTTGCAACCAATCTAAAAACAACTTCTTTTGGTGGTCTGTAAGCAGACTATAAGATTGAATGAAAAGTCAAGATAAATACTCATAACTCATAGATAATTCAGCTTGGTTTTCCAAAACATTTCATCCATATATGGCTTGTTCTAGGTTTTGTATCTTATCGACATTTATTTTCGCTTGCTCCATAGACTGCTTAGTTTTGGTTCCCATCTTTTCCAATTCAAAAGGCAAACCCAATATTGCAATTTCCAATATATTTGAAGCAGATTTCAAACTATTTAGCAAAATTAGATAAGAAGGCTCATTCTTGTTCTCAAGGATTGTAATATAATTGTTTATTTCAGTAAGTTTTTCTTGTAATTTTTTATTTGCTAATTCATACAAAAAATATGGATCATCTTGTAATGTTCATCAAGCAAAATCTATGAAAATAGTCTTATTAATAAATTTAGATTGTAGCAAATCTTCATAACTTTTGATTTCACTAATTTCCTTATTACAAACATAAACATAGGTCATTCAAATTATTTCCTGTAAAACAGGAGTAAATATATCATTTTGTATTTGTTCGGTGAAATTGTTCTTGTGATTGTTTATATTTAAATTCATCTTAATGGTTCTTATAAATCTTTGATTATAGCTTCTAAATCTTTAGATATTAGTTGATAATTCTCATCATTTAATTTGATCTTTACTAGCTCTTTAGTTTCAATTCTATTCTTGTCTTCTACCAAATTAGACATATAAAAATGCTTATAAAGATCTGGTTTTGCTCACAATATAGATTCTATTTGAGACTCTAAGGTAGTTTTACTTTCTCATCATCATGAAACAGATATTACTCACAATTTTATAGAGCTACTAATTTGTGATATAAACTTAATAATTGGTGAAGGCAACTTTCACATCCACATTGGTGTAAAAAGCACTAACCTATCTACTCATTCAAGTTTTGAAAAATCAAAATCAATACTTACTCATTTACCCAAAATTGAATTCATCAATATCCAAAAAAATCAAAATCCATTAATATTTCCTTTAGCTTTGATTTCAAATATTTTACTATTAGATTTTTCACTAAACTTATCATAGAATTTATGAGCTAAATACTCATTATTACCTGATTTTGAAAAATAAACTATTGCTGTATACATCTTGAATGAATTTAATAATAAAAGTATATTATATAATATAGTTTCAAACAAAATAGTCAAATAAATCTTATTCATATTAAATAATAAATAATCATTAAGATAATCTAAAAAATTATTTAATATGAGTTTCATTCACTTTGTAAACTAAATTCAAAAGCTGCTTCCAGCTATTATTGTTATTTGCTGGATTTCAATTTATTCAAAAGGCTTTTCAAACTTTTCAAAGTCAAAATCAATTATTATTAAATAGCTCCACTCTATTTCTACAAGAAATATTTAACCAATATTCAACTGGTCAGCAACTGTTCATAAACTCAATAACATCTGATTTTGTAATTGATTGCCTCAACTTTGGTTTAATCTGAATATTAAGTAGTTTTTTATTTCAATAAACTATTTTTAACAACTCAATCCAATCCTGTTTTCAATGGCCAGGATCTCATTTTAATCAAAATAAAGTTCAAACAGACCGCAGTCAAAATCAAGCATCTTTGAAAAGTTGTTTTCTCTTTGCTCAAGTTGATTTAATCCAAAAATCCACATCTCATTTAGATTTCATAAAATCTATAATTTGCTCTTTGTCAGTTTGTTTTAAAATTGCTTTTTCTCCAAAAACCAGTTCTAATAGATCTATCCAAGATTGTTTCAGGTCACATGGATTTCAGTTTAAATCAAACAAAGAACCTACTCTACCTAATCAATAATTACTTTTTCTAAAGGATTGGATTCTTTGTGCACAGGTCATATCTTTCCAATGATCAATATTTCATTTAGATTTCATAAATTCAATTATTTCCTGTTTTGTTATATCCTTTTTCATTATTTCAGAATCTATATTTACACCTTCTCAAAAGATGATTTCTAATAGTTCTATCCAGGCTTTATTTACCTTACAAGGATCATTATCTAAATTAAATATTTTTCACACTCTATATAATGAATAATTGTATTGTTTGAATAATTCAACTCTATCCCCAGCATTAATAGTTTTCCAAAATTGTAAATTTCATTTAGATTTCATAAAATCTATAATTTCTGGTATTGTTATTTCTTTTTTGTATTCAAAATGAGATTTAATTTTTCAGATGGAATCTTTAGAATAAACTATTTTCAATAATTCTATCCATGCTTTATTCAAAAATGATGGATCTCACTGAATTGAAAATAAATTTCAAACTTTATAAAGTCAGTATTTATTATTTCTAAATAGTTTGGTTCTATCTTTTCATTTCATATTCTTCCAATAATCAATATTTCATTTAGATTTCATAAATTCGATTATTTCTTGTTTTGTAATTACTGATTTTAATCATTCATTATCCAAATCTACATTAACAAATATTTCTTTGAGTAAATTAATTCGAGACAAATTTGATCTTCAAGGATCTCATTTTATTCAAAATAATGTTCAAATTCTCTTTAATCAAAATTCTTTATTCTTAAATATTTTGATTCTTTCTGGTCAACTTATATTAGACCAATAATTAGCATCTCATTTTGTTTTCATAAAATCAATTATTTCATTTTTTAATAATTGGTTATTAGTATTTTTGATCTCATTAGCAACTTGAATTCAAAAAGTTGCAAAATCTACTGAATATTGCTGAGAATCAAAGGCTCAAAAAGATAGTTTACATTTATCATTATCAAGATCCTTCAAATAATCTTGGTCTGTAAGACTATTTGAATTTTTTCATCAATTTCTATATTCATAATATTGTTGAAATATATTTCCAATCCAAGCAATATTTTTCAAAGAACCTACATAATCAAAATACCTTACAATTTCTCATCCTCTTAGTCATCTTCAAAACTGTTGAAAAAATATTTTTGCTATGTCTGTATATCTATAAAATACAATATTTTTTACAATTGGCACATCTACAGATTCATTGAGTTTTCATACAGATATTACAATTTTTATAGTATCATTGGTATTGTTCAATCTTTCTAATGCTTTATTAGATTCAGTTCATGTTACATATGACAAAGCAATCTGATGTCAGTAAATTTGATTGATCAAATTAGCTATTTGAATAGCTTCCTGTCTTGATTTTACATAAACTATTGTCTCTAATATATTTGAAGATTCTCATAATAGTTTTAACAATAAATCATTTACAAACTCTTCGTTGGAAGGAAACTTTTCCATTACCTGATCAAATAGCTCTTCTATATTATTTAATAAAACATTTTTTTCTTCCAAATTAGTTTCTAATTTTGCTTCATTTAAAAGCTGCATCAAATAATCTATATTTGATTGTGTAACTCATCAAGCCAATATCAACTGATAATCTACTCAAGGAGAATAGTTACTTGACATATATTCTGGTAAAGAATATTCATAAATTGATTCTCAAAAAACTTGCTTTGTTAAATTTGATGGTGTAGCAGAAAGTCACAATATCAATGGAGAGTTTCAATCCCTTCAATGTAATTCTAACTGCTTCAAAAGTTTATAAAACTTATTTCACAAGGTTACATTATGTGCTTCATCTACTATGATTATATCAAAATATGGGAACTTACTTGTAATATCTAAATTTTGTATACTATGATAAACTCAAAAAACAATATTATCTTGAATAGTATGATTATTAAATTGTATAGAATTGTCCAAAGAATCTTCACTTGCAGAATGAATTGTTAAAACATTCATATTATTCTTAACTTCATCCTCTAATATTGATCTTTTTTCTCAATCTCTACCATCTATAAAATCTTGCTTAAACTGCTCTACTCAATCAATCCTATTGGACATTACCAATATATTCAGTCATTGGAACTGATTATTTGAATACATTTTATTGAATCTATTTCTTATTTTGATCAACTTATTTACAAACATTCAAATTGTAAGAGTTTTACCACTTCAAGTTGCCATTTCTAATAATGCTGTATTCATCAAATTAACGGATTCAGATTTATCTAATTGTCATTTAAGTAATGCTTTTAGATAATTTAATAAAGACAAAAGCGCGCTTTCTTGATATTCACGAAGTATAAGATCCTTTTCTAACTCCAAATTCTTCATTATATTTACTATTATAAATATAATTAATTTATAGCAAAAATACTAATTATAGCAAATAAAAAGTTATTAAAATATTTACAAAATCTAATGAATGAAGGAAAAAAGTATACAAATTACAATAAAATATCATACCATATAATTTCTATATATTGTTGAGAAAATAATAAATATTATTACTTTAAATATTTGTTTAAAAAATTGATTATTTTATCTATATTTTCTTGTGTTTCAAATTCGCTTCCTCCGTGCGCAGCTCATTGTATCAATTCAAAAGTAGCATTTTCAGAACCAATTACTTTGCCAAGTGCATCACTTAAATTTTGAGATTGCAAATATGGAACATTAGCATCTACACTACCATGCTGAAAAAAGATAGCAGGATCATTTGAATCTATGTAAGTTGCTGGATTGGTTGCATCTACTAGAGGTTTTGCTTTTTCACTACCTACTACTTCTCCAAGATATTTGGATTCTGCTGATCATTCAGCACTTGTTGTTCACATCAATTGTGTAATTCAAAGTTGTGTAAATTCAGTATCCATTGTATCGAAACTTACAGGTCAATACCAATCTATTGCAGCTTGAACCTTATCAGAAATATCAATATTATATAAATTATCATTTTCACCAATTGGGCCACCAGCTGAAGTTGCTGCTAAAGCTGAAAGATTTCCACCTGCAGATCATCACCAAGTAGCAAAAGCATCTGGATTTAGATTATAAGTTCAAGAATTTGCTCTCAAAAATCTTATTGCTGCTTTAACATCATTGATAGCTGCTGGAAAAACTGCCTCTCCACTATGCCTATAATTTACTGATGCAACTGCATATCATTGTTCTAAAGCCTTCAACATTGGACCAATTTGTTGAGATTTATCTCCAAACATAAATCATCATCCATGTATTTCTATAATTAATGGAAAAGGACCATTTCACTCATTTGGTAAGTATATATCAAGTTTTTGTGAGTCTGAAACTGATCCGTATGATATATCTAGATATTTAGTGTTTATTCAAGATGTATCAACACTAGATTTATTCATCATTCCAGGTCTATTTTCTCCATTAGCAGGCATGTAATTTGATTGATTTGATGAACTATTTACTGTTTCATTTCCAGTTAAATTGTTTGTAGCATCACTATTGTTTGTCTGAGTGGTATTTCAACAACCTACCAAAAACATTAAACTACTCAATATAAACAATATTAAAAATTTTCAACTATTTGCACAAATATTAAGTTTTTGTAATATCATTATTTTATAGTAAATAAATTAAAGTATACTTTTCATATTAATTAATATAAACAGAAATAATAAATATTATATTTCTAATATCAATATGATTTAAATATTATTATTAACCTCTATACTTACTTACAAATAATAACTACTTTTATTACCAAACTGTTCATAGGAAACAATCTAGTAGATCTGTTCAAAAATGCAAAATGCATCCAACAGCCACTGCACGAAACTTCCAAGATGGCAAAAAAAGCATTGAAGCATAAGCAATCATCGCCCAGTAAGTATGTAATGGATGGAATCAGATACTACAACGATTTGGATCAAAAATTGGATTAGCTAAAAGGTGATCCAAGTCTATCAAAATAGTTGAAAACATTATTAACCCTACTATTTTCCAATTATTTCTAAACAAAAAATATGCCACTATAAAAGGAAAGGCAAAATGAAGTGAATAATGAATTATATTTCTTATAATTTCTAAATATAGCATTTTTTACTTGCTTCAATTAAACTTGCATTACTATTATTAATCAACATTTTTCTTATATTTCAGATACTATTTACTATTTTTAGATTTCTTGTAATAGATATATCCTAATATTGAAAACAAAATTAACATTGGTAAAATATAGATTAACGTATTATTCTTGGTTTCTTGAGGTTTTGTTACTTGTTTGGTCTGCACATTTTTGTCTTGGCTATTTTCTTGTTTTATAGATTCTTCAGCCTTGTCTGAATCAATGTTTGTCTTTTCTCACAAACCAGATGAAGTAGCTGTTAGGATTTCCCCAGCAGAAACCATAATTGCTTGATTGTCTACCTTAGATTTAAATTCTACAGTTCATTCTATAACTTCAATAGATGAGCTATTTTGATCTTCCTTTAACACAAAGATAGTTCACTTAATTCCTGCAACTGCTTGGCTCATTTCTACATTCATTGATCAATCTTTTATCATTTTTTTTACATTTGCAATAACCTTACCAGCCAGCAACTTTAACTTACTTTCTTTTTCACTGTACAAATCTATAACTAAAACTGAGGTTGGCTTCATTTGAAAAGTAGTTAAATCTGGCAAACTCAAAAGACACTCTCAGTCTCTACTTACAGTATGTATCACATCACCTTGATAAATTACCATACCAGGTTCAACCATTTCCCATCCAAGGCGATCATCACCACGACGAACTAATACTTCACCACTAACATCACTGACACGAACACCTGAATCCAAATATTCTCCATTTTTATCTTTTGGAGCTTTGTAAATATTATTTATACCATCTGTAGCTTCAGTTTTCTCATTTAAATTTTTCCATTCATAAATATAATTTGTACCCATATTAATTCATGCTAAAGATGCACGAGTGCAAATAGCAATCTTATCTCCTGGTTGCCCAGGTCCTATTGATGCCTTCACTATCACATCATAAGATGGAAAACCATTGAAAGAATTAGATTCAAAACGAGTATTCCCATTATCATCTGCAAAATCTGGCTCTCCTCCATCCATTAATCAACTTTGTGGACTACAAAAATAAGCCTGAACAACTCATCAAGCCCTATCTGATCCACTATCAATAATATTTAATGTCATTTTCAGACTGATTGGTTTGTCAGGTGATATTGTTTTCCATCAATCACTAATTAATGCTTTAACGCTATCTTTATATCAATAAAAATTAGAACTAACTGAATAATCAATCCAACCATTTCAATATTGATAATTTGAAGACAACTCAATTTGATCTGTTTTGTCTCTGCTTTCAATATTATCTACTTGATCCTGTCAATCAAATTTTGTAGTATGTAAAAAAACCCAAGCATAATTATCCTCTTGAGCAAAACAATATTTTTGAATAGGAATCAAAACCAGCATAAAAACAATAAACACTATGATTTTGGATCTCATTTTTATAATATTAATTATTAAAGTTTATAAATACTTAAATTAACTAAAAATAAATATATT
>JAZHDC010000178.1:0-12707 GCA_036541305.1 Candidatus Absconditabacteria bacterium | reverse complement strand
ACTCTACTTCTCTTACTTATATTAAATAGTGTCGGTTTTTGCTTGACAATTAAGAAATTATAAAAACTTTGATTTTGAAAAAAATTTTATTATCATTGTTATATTTAAATTTTAATTTGAATGATGGATACAATTATCAATTATATTTCTTCAATAAAAATACAGATTGTAAATATTATTATAATAATGGTATTACTAACCTTTCTTCAATGATTTCACTATAAAATGTTAAGGTTCATAGTAGTAAATAGTATTTTCCCTGTAAAAAACTTATTTAAATTTGTGTCAAGAATTGGTATAATATTACATGAAATGTCACATATAATATTTATATTCCTTAGCTGATGAACTGTAAAATCTGTTGAACTGTTTAGAGCAGATGGAGGTAAGGTTTCTTATGCTGAAAAAGATTATATTGCTAGTGCTGCTTACAATAATTATGATGGAGTAACATATTTTATATTTATGCTAGCTAGCAAAATATGATTTTTTATAGCCCAAATATGACCATTGATTGTTTGAATATTAGTAAACATAATTTATTTGAATATTGTTTTCCAGATACCTTTTTTTTCACAAGATTTTCATATTGGAATAGAAAATATAAATATTATAAACATTATCGTAAGCATAATATATTTGATGGTATTTGTGCCAACATTTATACCATCTTGGAAAGATTTATCTAATATTTTTTTCTACAATTGAACAAATATTATAGAAAAAATAATTGGATCTATAATTAACATATTTTTTGTATTAATATTTTTGATAATTAGTACTTACTTTATTAACTATCTTCTTTATTTCTTTTATTTTTACCTTATCTCCTTTGGAATTACTATGTTTATTTATATTTGTACTAAAATATATTTTCTAATGAAAAATCTATTAATAAATAAATAAAACATAACATAAAATAAATTATCTGTATATAAAAAGCAAATAGCGCTGGTTTGTGGAAACTTTCAAAAAATTATTTTATTCAATCATATTCAATCAAAAATGGTGCTGTTTCTTTGAAAATATTTCAAGCTGAACACAATCACCATGGACAAGTTCTAGGTCTTCTAACTTGAATAGCGACTACATATCTCAAGTCGTCTTTGGTTACAATTCATACAAAAGATCCGTTTATCCATCAAGCTCATGATTGATATTTTCATTTGAACACAACTTGAGAAGTTCAGGTTTTTCATCAAAGCGTATAATCTTGAGTATCTAATGTAGATTTCAAATCTCATTCACTAACAACTCTCCACAATGCAGTTTTTATGTCTTCACTAGTTTCAGATTTTAAAACTCTATTCAAAACCTTTTTTTCTGTGGAAACATAATCATTTGTTTTGTAATTATAAATTTTTTCAACAATAGTAGGTTTTACCATATATCATCAATTTACCAAAGCTGAATATCATACAGCTACTTGTAAAGGTGTCGCTAAAATTCACTGTCAAAAGGCATTATTGAAAAATCTAGCCATAGAAAACTGATTTAATGCAGAAATGTCTCAAGATTTCTCTCAAGCCAATTCAATATTAGTAAGACTTCAAAACCCAAACTTTTGTAAATAAGAATAAAATGCATATCTTTGTATTTTTTGTGCTATCCTCACCATTCAAACATTACAGGACCATTCTAAAGAGTTTAAATATGTATTGTATCATTCACATTCTTTGTGTATATTACCAATTCTAAATGGTCATACCTGCACAGACATGTTATCCTGATATTTATCGAACATATTTATTTCATCAGTATCAATTCAAATTGCAAGTGTAAAAGCTTTGAAAATACTTCATGGTTCATAAGGAGAAGCTATATTTTTATCTACAAATACTTGTGGTCACAATAAATTCTTGTAAATGTATTTTTTGGTAGAGTTGTCTTTTCTTTCATCGTAAGTAGCCTCTTTCAATTTATCATCTTTCAATACTAGTACAGGATAATCTATAAATGAATCGTCATCTACTATGTATCTATCCTCATATTTCAAAGGTTTTATCTTGTATATATCTTCATAAAAATTTGGATCAAAAGATGGATAATTTACCATTCATCTAACCTTTCAATTAAATGGATCCATTACAACCATACTAATACTATCTGGTCTCAAGATGTTGTAATACAAAGAAACAATATCTTCAAGCTTTTTTTGCATTGTAGGATCAATAGTCAAAAACAAATCAACTCAATCCTCTGGTTTTTGAATACTTACATTATTAGATCAAATTGTTCCAATCCAAGGCACAGAGGCTCAAGCAATCTTTCCATCTTTACCTTTCAACATTTCATCATAATACTCTTCAATACCATAAAAGGATTTTCAATTTTTATCAACATATCCTATTAAATTCGCCATAAACTCTCAATATGGATAGATTCTTCTTTCGTACTCTTCAAGTCAAACTCAATGAAGCAATGGAATTGACAAATACTTATCAGAATAAAGCTTTTCTTTCATATCTTTCAATTCTTTAGCTATTTGAGAATTAAGTCAACTTGCTAATTTTACATATCTCAAATCTTTTTCTCTCATATAGGATTTCAAATCTGACTCTGAATAATTATATCAATTTTCATCAAATATTTTTTTCAATTGTCTAGTGGCAGAATTCTCATCATAAACTTTGTTTGGAACAATATAAATATAATTACCAACTACATTTACAAATGGAAAATCAGCTTCAGTAAGTTGATTTATCAAAACATCATTATCAAAAAATCCAAAATAGTTTCTGTCTCTTTTTCAAGTTTTGATAAGTTCATCTAAAGTATCTGTGATATATTGGTATGCGCTTCAAGTTCAAAAATCTGTAAGTACTTTTTCTCTTGCTTGTGTATATTCTCACTCATCAACATATCCTTCTACAGTAGTTCCAGACAAATAAAATAGCTTTTTATCTTCTGGAAAAATCTTCTTTCAAGAAAACTTTTCTATATTTTTTATACACTCTTCTTTGTCAGGTTTTGATAATCCGTTCAACTCACAAAAATGTTTGTAAAGTAATGGAGTAAGCTTTTCTATCACTTGGGGTTTTCTATTTACAAATTTTGGATCTACATATATGTTATACAACAAAATGTTTTCTGTCAATTTTTGTTCTTTTCATGCCTTATCCATAACATATATATTACCTCTTTTAGCTTTTAGCAGAGATTTGGAATAATGTTGTGATGACAAAATTTTGGAATAATGCTCTGACTTGATTACTTGCAACCGGAATAATCTAGAGAATAACAATGAAAACAAGAATAAGAAAAAAATTATAAGCTTTGTTTCTCTAGTAAAATTAGTTTTGGGAATGAATTTTGCAAAAGTATTATCTAGTTTGGAAAAAAATCCTCAAACTGAATTATTTATCTTTTGGATATATGGATTGGTATTTGATTTTCATCATTTCTTTCCTATTCTATTTCAAAATCAAATTTTTCTATTTATCGATAATATTTTGTATCTAAATTGAGTTTTCAATATACTAATATTCTTCAAATACTCTTTGTATTTGGATAGAATTAGATTTGTTGATTTCTTTTTGGAATGATAGAACCCACCAAATTTATTGAACTTAGATTTTCATTTCATATTATTAGTTTAATTGTTACTATTTTATATTTACAATATAGATAATAAATTATTATTTTCAATATATTTTTTGATAAAAGACATTATTTGTTTCAAAAAGACCAGAATTAGCAGATTGTAAATAGTAAATAGAACATAGTATTAATAATCCACCACAATCTCCAATCTCCCATCGCTATTAAGCAGATTGTTAAGTACTTAGGGGTAATTGCTTCGCAATTAGCAGATTGCGATAGTAAATGTTAAATTGTAGTATTAATCTTTATTGTTTCATAATTGTATCCTGCTCTTTCGAAGGGAAGGAAAAAAGGAAGGGTTCTATAATCCACAACAATCGCCCATTGCAATAGGTATTTGCTATATCTAGTGGCACACCGATAGCGTGTTATAAAAATCGTTATTTCTATTTATAATCCAATTTATTCTTAATAAATACTGAATTTAGATTAATTCCTTACCAGGAGGTCCTACTTTTTTGCATTGCCCAAAAAAGTAGGCAAAAAAGTCTAGCCACAACAAAGACTCGCCAATCTGCTCACACCTGCTTTCAATTTAGTTTTTCAGCAAAGCTACTCCCTCCCACTTCGTGGGCTCCGGGTCGTAGTCAAATATTATTACTTTAATATTTTCACTGCAAATACTGCTCAGACAGGTTTGTTGTGGCACCGTAGACAAAGCAGATAGTTATAATAACTTACAACAATCTCCAATCGCAATTGCTATCGCAATTTAGCGGATAGCAATAGGAAATAGAACATAGTAATAATAATCCACCACAATCTCCAATCTCCTATCGCAATTTCCCATTTAGCGGATTGGTATAGTAAATTGTAAATAGTATTAATATAAATCTTAGAATATAATCAAAAATTACAATTATTTTGAATTTCTATTGAGTTTGTAAATAAATTCTATATTATAGAAAAATTGAATTTAATTGTTAAATAAATAATATGTTGTACTCTGGAAATTTGTTGAAAAAATATATTAATGTAGAAGATGATATTGAGCTATTATCTAAACATTTAACTCTAAAAACCTGTGAAATAGAAGAATTCCATATAAGAAAAGTGCCTGAAGATGTAGTAATAGGTAAGACAACAAAAGTTGAAAAACACCCTGAAGCAGATACACTTTTTGTCTGTGAAGTAAATTGTTGAAAACATTGAGTATTCCAAATAATTACTTGATGAGACAATATTGTAGAAAATAAATTTGTGGCTACTGCTCTACCAGGTTGTTATCTGCCAGCAATTGATATGAAAATAGATTCTCGTAAAATGAGATGAGTAGAATCAAACTGAATGATTTGTTCCAAATGAGAACTTTGAATTAATGAAGACGATGACAAACACTGGATTTGGCTAATGGAAGAAGATCTACAAGATCTTACAGATGATGATATATGATTAAGTTTGGGGGAAAAATATCCATGGATGGAAAATTATATTTTAGATGTAGACAACAAAACTCTTACTAACAGACCTGATCTTACATGACATTTTGGTATTGGAGTAGAATTGAATTGAATATATAGAAATGAAAAAAATAAGATAAAATTCAATTCAGTAAGAAAATACATGAAAACATTTGCTGACACAAAGATATTAGAAACCCTTGATCGCTCAAGTAAATCTAATAGAAAAGTAGAATGAATTAGCAATGATTTGAATACTTATATACTTATAGAGCTAAATAATGTTGAAGTAAAGCAATCCACATTTTATACTAGAACTTTGATGTTAGATAGTAAAGCAGCTCCAAGAAATAATTGGGTAGATTTTAGTAATTTATTTATGTTGTTATCTTGACAACCAGTTCATTTTTTCGATGCTGATGAAGTTGATGGAAATATAATTATTAGAAATGCATATGAGTGAGAAACTTTTGTAGATTTATTCGATAAGGAGCACAAACTAATTCCTCAAGACCTTGTAATAGCAGACAAAAGCAAAATTCTTGCATTAGCTGGTATTATATGATGAAAGAGTTCTGGTGTTACAGAAAATACCAAAAACATACTAATCGAAATAGCTAATTTCAATCCTGTAACTGTTAGAAAGACTTGAACAAGACTTTGACTAAGAACCGATGCAGAACTGAGATTTGAAAAAAACATCAATCCTTTATATAGCTTGAATTGTTTATTATTGTTATTAGATGAACTAAAATATTTTGCAAAAGATTTGTGAGATTACGACTTAATTTGATTAGATTATTATTGCTCAAATAATGTTTTCAAGTCAGCAAACAAATCTAAACAAATCTCTCTGAATCCTAGTTGTATTTGTAAATTTATACTTTGAGAAGAAAATGAAGAATTTATAAAAGAATCTAAAGAAATCCTAGAATGAATCGGATTTAAAGTAAAAGAAAACTGGGATGTGACTGTTCCTTTTTGGAGAAGTGAAGACGATATCAACAATCAAGCAGACATATACGAAGAAATTACTAGAATATTCTGATATGAAAAAATACCAGCTACACAAAGTAATGCTGAAATTAAATATGCATCACTTACTCCAAATGTAGAACTAACAAGACTTATTGAAGAAAAAATGGTGTTTTTGTGATACAATCAAGTAGAAACATATCCTTGGCTTGATAATGAGTGAATGGAATTCTTGAATGTAAATAAAGAAGAGCTACTTTGACTAATAAATCCAATCACTCCAGAATCTAGCGTATTGAGAACTGCAATAAGTTATTGAATCTTGAAAATGATCAAAAAAAACTCAAAATTCTTTGACAATATTAATATATTTGAAATATGAAAAATTTGGGAAAAACTTGAAGATAACAAATTCAATGAAAAGACTAATGTAATATTTTGTAGTTATATAAAATCAAGTGATAACTGGGAAAAAGATACATTTTTGAAGACAAAATCAATACTTGAAACTCTACTAAATAAAATAAATGTTAAATGAAAATTAGACTACATATTGACTAAAGAATCAACAGGACATCCAAAAAAACAATGAAAAATTATGCTAAATGGAAAGCAGTTGTGAATAATATATCAACTTCATCCGATTTTCAATGAACAATTTAAATTGCCAGAAAAATCACAAACAAGTTTGGTAGAAATATCATTTGATATTATAAAAGAGATGTTTATTGCCCAAAAAAAATGAATTTACAATTCAAAATACGAAACATTGCAAGATCAAATAATAATAAGAGATTTGAGTTTTGTAATTTGAAGAAATGAAGAGTTTGGTAAAATAACTCAAGCTATGAAAAAAATCAAAGAAATTGAAAGTTTTGAGACTTTTGATATTTACTGATGAGATAAGCTATCTGAAAATGAAAAAAGTATTTCAATATCCATCAAAATAAAGTGAACTTGAAATATGACAACTGAAACTATCAATGAAATTATGAATAAGACTATCCAAGCTGTACAAGGAGTTGGAGGAAGACTTCGTTAGGGATTGCTTCGCAATAGCATTTAGCGATAGCGATAGGAGATTGGGGATTGTAGTAGATTGCTTCGCAATAGTGTGAGTTCAAGTTTGAGTCTTTAGTTCAAGGTTAAGACTTTATAATTATTCCCCTAGAACTTAAACTGAACTTATTACTTGAACTATGTACAATTTACTATCACAATCCCCTAATTGCGTAGCAATTCCCTATCCCCATCTGCTAAATCTTGTAAATATTTTATTTTCAATAATACTTATATAATTGTGTGATTGAAAGATTTTTCAAATCCTTTTCTCAATAACCAAGAATTATTGCTCATTGAATTACCTTTTCTTTGGAGTTGCTTTCTACTTCTACAAGCCAAGGAATATCATTGTATTTATCAAAATCAAAACGTATATCTCAAAGTTCATAACTAATTCTTTGCTTTTCATTTCTAATAATCAACTTGAAGCCAAGCTCTGCCAGTGCTCATTTTGCATTTTCAAAATCATCAACTAATAAATTTAGTTCAATTCTATCTTGCAACTCTTTACTTTCACTAACTCATTTATGAGTAATCTCAACTTTTCCATCAATAGATCTTAATCTTAATTTCAAATTAGTTCAGTTTAGCAAATTATTAGACTCTAACCAATCAATAATTTTATTAGAATAATTGTTTCATTTGTTAATAGTTTCATTAGTTTCAAAAAACTCAGATATTACAAGCGTTTTAGCGATTTCATTTGCCCCAAGTCAAACAAGTTTATCTACTAATAAGTCTTTATTAACTTCCAATATTTTACCTTCTACCTCATTTCAATTGTTCATTATATTTTATGAAAAATAAATAATAAATAATCAAAAAACATAATTAATAGTCCATGCATTTATGAGTAACTAATCATAAAAGACTGTCTAACCTATTAAATACATTTTCTTTGGATTTGCTTTCATATCTATAAAATCAATCTTTCAAAATCAAATCTTTTACTAACAAAGATCACTTTGAAGATAAATACTTATAGAGTTTTTCTTTTATTCTAAGTTCTCACAAATTCCAACTATCAATATTTAACTTTGATTTTTGAATCTGTATAATCAATTCTTCGTACAAATCAACTCAATGTGAAATAATAACAGGGTCTATTCTAACTCATATCTTTCATCATCTGTTGGATATATATTTAGCAAAACTCAATCTAATATTCAAATTCGACGCTCATGGCTCATACATATCTATAATTTTTTGTGGAGAAAAAGTAATTCAGTATATTACTTTTGAAGATATTAAAAGTAATTCATAAGAATTTTTATTTTCCAAAAGACACTTTGCTCTAATTTCTAAAAAAACATTACTATAATTCTCTATTAACTGAATAATTGAATTTATTTGAGAAATATTCTCTTTTAGATCAGCATAACCAAGACTATCATAAAAATCTCAATCATAAAATATAAGCTTTTTGTCTGGATAGGTTATTTGAAACTTTTGAATGAATTCATCTAGAAAATCTAGATAATCTTGAATATTCACAAATCTTACAATATCTGGTGATTTGAAATAAGTCTGTAAGTAACAATAATGACACTTAGCTTGACAGTTCATTCCACGTATTAATGCATATCAAACTGTTCAATCTGGTGAATAATTCAATGGAACTTGTCTAAGAAACTTTCATTTTTTATAGGATTTTATATATCTAATAGATTCTTTGGTGTCGTTGAAATAATTTTGAATTGGATTTTCAAAATACTCTTGTCGATTATCTACTTGAAAAATTTTACATAAATTAGTAATATTGTTCATTTGAAATTTTAGAAAAATAAGTTTTACTAGAATATAGAAAATTACATGAAATTCAACTAAATTAATTTATAGAATTTTTATTCTCATCAATTAGTGATTGTATTTCAATTTGCTTAGATCTAACATATAATGAAAATGGAGTAAATACTGTATTTGCATCAGGTTCTTTTACACTTAGTTTTGGATTTAGTCATTTAGAAATCATCTTTAGGTTTACTCTTGCTGCTTCTGCTTCCAACAATGCACTACAAAAACTCATCGCTCAATTTAAGTTTTTGTTGTGAATTAAATGATCCAAAATAGCTACTACTACTGTTTCTAGTTTTCTTTTCCATAATTGCAGTTTTTTGTTTGCTTCATTTGGAATTTTAAACTCTCTTGTGGATTTTACTACTTTTTTGGATTTTTCAAATTTTTTATCATTAGATAATAACACTTGTGTTTCAAGCTCTCGTAAAACATCATGACATAGTACTAATGCATCATAATATGATCATTGAGATATTAATTTTTCAAAATCTCACTCTCAAAATATATGATTGATTTCTCTTGATGAGTTATCAGAAATACTTTTTACCCTAAAACTAACACTTTGTCTTGGAGTCAATCTCCCCTTTGGATTTTCTGAACTTAAGTTTACCATTTTGTTTTTGTTTTGGATATAAATTTTATGAATACAATAATAGTGAATGTTGACAATTTGTCAAAAGATTTTTTAGTATTTTTTCCTTACAAATAATTCCCATAGAATAGAGGCAAAACAAACTCCATCAAAAATAAATAATTAAAACTTCTATTGTAGTAAATTATTGTAATAGTTCTGTAGGCATTTCAATAATGGTTTTTTTTAGGTCATTATTACTAATTCAATCTCCATTTGAATTTACAATTAAATTCACAATATTAATTATATTTACCAAAAACATCTCTCATTGACTGTCTAGAATAGCTTTTGTTTTTAGTGAGCAGTATAAATTCAAATATATTACTCTATTTAGAATATATCTCAAAAATTGATTATAAAATAAATTGGAATAATTATTTTGAAAATCATTATCAAAAAGACAAACTAGTCAAAGATCTTTTTCCAAATAATCTATTAAATAATCTTTGTAAATTGGTACCTTCAGTGAACTTAAAGAAATGTCGTTTATGTTAGACAAAATATTTGCCAAAAAAATTAACTGTTTATTATCAAAAAAACTCATAATTAATTGTTTTTCATAAAGCTGAGGAATTATTTCTTCTCTACCATTAATAAATAATTCACGAATCTTATGAAAAATAATTGAATCTATATCTGTAGGAATATTGAAAGAAAGTGGATTTCTTGAAGAAATAGTTCACAATCATTCAATAAAATTTAGTAATATAGATTGAAGGATAAACTGAATATGTAACTCATTAGATGTTATGAAATTTTCCTTAGATGAATAACAATTGCATAGTAAACTATTTTCCAACAATGAAATTAAATTAGATTTTATTGGTTCAACTAATCTATCTAATTTTCAAGAGTTTAGCAATTCTTGTTCTAATTGCTTAATTTCCATTGTTAGAATAGTATATAAATACCAATTTTTAATCTTATTAATAGAAAAATCAAGAGTTATTTTCATAAATTTAAATAATGAGAAAAATATCAAAATATAGAATAGTCAAATGTCAATAATTAATACATAGATTTGAAATTAATTCAGATAAAATAGTTCAAATTAACTTGATAAATACAATATTTTGACTATATAAATAAATGTGTCTTCTGCAAGAACACATGAGTCCTTATGTAACATTCAAATTGAAATGGTAATGTTGTAAGTTAATTATATAACTTTCCTTCAATCCAAATCTGTGAATTTCGTAACGGCTAAGGTAGAATGTTCAATCTAACACTAAACTCGTGAAATGTGTATCGGCTAAGGCAATGCAAAATCAAAATTTAACCATGGATTTCGTACTGGCTAGTGGGGATTTATTTGAAAAAATGCGAAACAGGTCATTTGTGTAGGACAAAACACACTATGCAAATCAAATTATAACTTATTTTATACGGACTCAGGTATTCCCTGGGTCCTTTTTTGTATCTAAAGAGTCATTACATACCCTCCAACTTGAACTAATGTAGTTTGAGTTTGAGTGTAAGTGTAAGTTCAAGGGATAATAATCATTCGAATAACCTCGAACTTGAACTTGGTACTGAGTACTGAGTACTATTGCGTAGCAATAATCGTTTTATCCGATCCTTTCAAAAATCAATCCCCACTCTACTTGAAAAAATATACATATAAAATAAAAAACAAAATATGTGCAAATTTGATGTTGAAAAAGATAAACCAAATATGTGCATATAATATTTAGAAAATCAAAAAATAAATTTATAAAAATTTGCTAAAATAAATATTTTTGTTATAATAAATAAAATTACAAAATAACAAAAACAAAATGATATGAAAAAAATCTACTTCAAAAGAAGATTACAATAAAATTGATGTATTGGATCTAAATATTGACGAAGAAAGACTGTCAAATATGGACACTAAAGATTTGGTGATATTTATTGATAAAATTGAATGATTTATTGACATCAAATATTTGGCTAACTCCAAAGCCACACTAAGAAAAGTAGTAGAAAATATTCTGAATATAAATAAAGTAATTGCTCAAAGATTTGAAGAATTGAATGGGAATAAAATGTTTATAGATAGCTATTCTCAATTGAGAAAAAGTATATTGAGAATATCAATGGATCAAAATCTATGAGAGTCAGAAAAAAGAATTACTGAAATTTTGATAAAAAATCACATGACTAGATATCTGCTGATGTTAAACCCAAAACTTTGACCTCAAAACAAAAATTAATTTACAAGTAATTTAAAACAATGAACAATCAAAATTCAAATTTAACATACGAACAAGAACTATATTTTGAAGATAATGAAGTTATTGAAAATATCTTACTTAATAGAGATATTATCTTAAGTAAATTTAAAGATGGATGAGTAGAAAAACTTGTAGATATTTGGTTAAATTACTATTTCAGTACTCAAGTAGAAAGAGAAAGTTTTGTACTTTCAGACAAAGAACAATTTAGAGTTTATCTAATATGACAATTATTGGATTACATAAAATTCTTATCAAATTCTGACACAAAAATTGACCTTGAAGAATACAACATAATAAAAGATATTGAAATAAAATACAATAAAATAATTTTTTTGTGAGTACACAACCCTATTGAAAAAAATGAAAAAATGCTTCTTATGCAGCTGAAATCAAGTAAAGCTTTATCTAATAAAGACAATGTTGTAACAGACACGGTTCAAAGTCTATTATCAACGCTGAGAAACAAAATAAAGTAATTTGAGTGCGAATTATATGGGGAATAATAAATATCCACTTGTAGGGACACACCGATAGTGTGTCCTAAAAAACAATAACCATTTGGTAGTTAACAATAACTTACGTAGTTCAAGTTCAAGTGTAAGTGTAAGTTCTAGGGGAAACAAAAAAAGGAACGGTATTCCGCTCCTAGTATGAGATTGTTCATTTGATTTTTTCCACTCTGTTGGCTTCCAGGTCAAAACTTGAAAAAGTTTTTTGGCACTTTTCACAACGAGCTTGAGTTGTACTAATTTCATAAATGATTCCACCACAACTGCACTTCCACTTGTACACATTTTTGGATTTACCTTTTTTGTATGAATCAATACACATACTTACCTCCAATTTGAACATTCTCAATTATCTCTCATATACACAAAACTCAATAAATATCAAGGGAGAATGGAGATTAAAAATATAATAAAATATATATTCTTTCATCTCGAGCGAAGTCGAGAGATCTCAATAATTATTGTTTATCTCCAATTATACTACTTTAGGGAAACACCGATAGTGTAT
>JAZHDC010000177.1:0-12963 GCA_036541305.1 Candidatus Absconditabacteria bacterium | reverse complement strand
ATTGTGTCACAAAGTATACTTTTATTTGCATTTATGATTTTAATGAATATAATATTGTTATTTATTCTATTATTAAAATATAATGTTCAAAAAAGTATTGATTATGATTGCATTATTTACTTGACTAGTAAGTATTGCAAGTGCTAATTCTTTGGTTACTTGAACAAATGGATTTGATTTGTTAGAGTATAATGTTTTAGATTGAAATAAACTTGAGCTTGTTTTTTCTCAATCATTGATCGAAGAACCATTAAATGTTGATATTTTTGATTCTTCTAATAATTTACTTTTTATAGAATCAATTGATTATTTGTCTTGAAGATCAATTGCAGTTATCAACTTATGAGAGCCTTTATTAGCAAATAGTACATACAAGTTAAATATTTTGTCTGCTTTCTGAACTACTTGATTTATAGTACAAGAAGATGATCAGCTTACTGATATTGTAGTAGATTCATCAGCTGTTTCAAGTGATACACCAACTGCTCAAATCTCTGCTGAGGAATTGTTCAATCAACAATCATCACAAAATAATATAGAAAATCATAATTCTGCAGGAGATGAAGATGCTAGTTCACAAATATTTGGTGAAGATTTTGAATTAGATAGTGATTTGTTTTCTAGTGAAGAAATTTCATCGAACCAAGAAGCAAACAATGTTGAAGATTCAACAGTGCAACAAGAAATTAATTTGACTAATACAAATGATACTATTGAAACTAATAATGTAGTTCCAGTTGGTAGTGTAAACTCAGCTTTAGAAGAAATAGACGATAAAACTCAAGATGCTAAAACTTGAACATGAAGCAGCGTAATTACTGGAATACCAAAAACATGACCTGCTACTAATATATTATTGTTATTGGCTTTATTATTTAGTTGAGTTTACTTTATAATTAGAAAAAATGTTATTAAATAATAAATATTTTTACATCGTATTTACAATTTTTATTGTTTTATCTACTATTATAATATATTGATTCAGTAATTATAAGTTTGCCAAACAATCTATAAATCCATTACAATTGTCTAAAAATGATATAAATCAAATATATTCTGTATTTCCTAACCTTCAGTGAAAAGATGTAACTAAGGAACAATGCTTCCAATTAGTTTGATCTCATTGATATACTATTGATTGCTTTGTTCCTGCTGATTATAAAAATCATTTTCAGTGAATAGATAATGAGTCTGAATATATAAAGCTCATTTCTAATGCCAGAGTTTTGGAGCAAGTTGTAAATTTGGAAAATCATAATAAAGATCCATTTTTACAATTTATTGATTTTATTACTCCTGATTCAGTATGAATTTATACTTGATTTGCAGATATGAAAACTCATTTATTACAAGTATATGAGTCAAAAGATTATGATTTAGATGATATGCTTAGATTGAGATATATATATTCTATTGAATCTGATTTTGATAAAATCAAAGAAATTGAAAATAAAATGATTTGATTAACTTGATCAGTAGAATTCTTTGATAAACATAATGTAAAATTAATTGTATCTTGAACAGTAAAAACTCCAAAATGAGATCCAATTCCCTATGCAACAGTAAAAATGCTTTGAACAGATAATGCAACTTTAACTAAGGACGATTGAACTTTTGAGTTTGATATTACTACATTGTGAATGAGAACAATTCGTTTGGAAGCATTCAAAATATGATTTAGTAATTGAGTTATACCTTATCAAATTCTAGTTGCTGCTAAAGAGCAACCGATTAAAGCAGATTTTGTATTAGAGCCATATACTCAATTCGCAGTAATTGATACTATCAAAAAGACTATACAGTGAACAAATGCAACAATAAGTTGAAATAATTATATTGTAAAAACTATTTCAAGTGATTATCTTATTCCCCAAAATGCATTAGTAGATGAATATTGAAAACCTTTCAAATGAATAGTAAATGCATATTTTTTTGAATTTACTAAATCTTCTAACAATCAAAACTTGTTGGAAAATGATATCTTTGACGATGTGGCTTGATATGCTTGAAACTTGATGAAGACATTTGGAATGCCATATGTAATGTTTGTTACAGATTCTTGACAAAGGATTCATGTTTTAGATAATAATGCTATCAAATTGGTTTATCAAATAGCTGAGATGAACGCACTGAGAACAAATCAAGATAGAATATATGAACCTTTGACATTACAAGATATGGAGTTTTTGCTAGAGAAATCTAATGAAATATCTGGTTATCCAATTGATAGACAATTCTTGATTGATAATAAATTAGTAAGGTTCCCTGCATTTTGGATTTTTGATCAAACAAAATGAATATGGGTGAACCAATGACTTAAAGTACTTGATGTTGATTGATTAATCGAAATTCTGTTTTATACAAAATCTTAAATATTTCCTTTATTATTTATAAAAACAAAATGAAAAAAATCATTAATTATTTGTACTTAATTTTATTTAATATTTTTGTTTTATTAAATTTCATTTCATATACTAGTGCTAACAGTGATTATGTTTGTTCTAGATACCAAACTGCATGTAATTGTACTCGAGAAACTGATCGGAGAAATGACTGAACAAAACGTTGTATATGAACTACTACTGTTTATACTAGATATTGAAATACAAGAATCTGATGCCCAAGTAACTCTAGAGCATTTTGAACGGTTGCATTTGATCGGACAGCTTGACAATTTAGGTACTGAGATGTGAAATCTTATTCTAATACTTGTGAATTAGTAATAAGAGATACTACTTGTCCACAAGTCAGTTTAACAAAACAATTAATACAGGAAGAGTATCAAGAAGAATGTCCTACACAGCCTCAACCATCTCAACCTTTAGAATCAATTGAATGATGAGAATCAGAAACAAATGATGAAGAGTCACAAGAGCAAGAAGAACCAGATATTCAAATGTGTACATATACTAAAGATGTATGATACAAATTTACTGCTACTTGTAATGATTTAGATCCGGATGGCAAAAATTGAAGTGGATGTACAAAAACGACTGATGCAAAAATTGTTAAGTTTTGACAATTACATTTGTTTAAATTTTATGATAAAGCCTGAAATCAGCTCTCAATTAGTACTGATTGAAAGCCTTGAAAATGTAATTCAGTTCAACAATTTTCTTTTGACACAACTTGAAGCTGTATAAGTTGATCATGTCTTTATTCTGATAGGTTACCTCCTATTGATTGACAGGTTAATTACTCTCCAAGTAGCTGTACAAATACATGAGTTGCAGTTACTGCAATATGTACTGCAGATGCATGAAATAGTTGATGTTATAAGTGAGTTGAAAAAACTAATCCTGAATTTATATATACTAATCAATCTTGAACAATATGAATTAGAGATTTAGCATGAAATGCAAAAACTGATCTGCCTTGGAGTGTAGATTGGATAGATCCTACTGCGCCAACAAATTTAACATTTTATGCTTGAGATTGATCTCAATTAGCTTCTTCTACTAATATTTTTACAATTTCTGCGAGAGATACTACTGCAAATTCCTGTGTAAATACATTAGAATATACTATTAATATAACTTGACCAGAGAATAAAGTAATAAAGGGTGTTACTTCAAATAACTGACTACCAAATGCTTGAACTCTATGACTTACAAAGGCTTGAGATTATAGTTTTGTTGTAACTGTAAAGGATTGAGCTTGAAATACTTCTACTAAGACATATTCAAATCATCTTACAATTTATCCAAATAATATTGATGATTCAAAAACTCAGATTTCTTTAGTTCAATCTAGAGATTCTATATATGCTACATATGAAGATTCTTATACATATAATATTAAGTTTTTTGATCAGTATAATAATCCTATTTATTCTAAATCTATAAATAGTATTTCATATGTTGGGAATAAGATAATATATACAAATAATGTTGAAAAAACTTGATTAAATTCTCTCAACTTTACCTTATGAGATATGACAGACTCAACATGAAGAACTAGTTTTGCACTAAAATCTTTAGCACCTTGAGTTTATGAGGAAAAATTTAAAATATCTGTTCCAGTTTGGTGAGATGATTATGAAAATAAATCTTTAAGAGAAGTGATTTTGGATACTAGTAAAGATAATTCTTTCAAGAAGCCATTTAAATGAAGTTTTAGTGTTTTGACTTCACCATATATTCTTACTGTATGAATTGACATGAATATCAGATTAAATATTGAAAGTCAATTTTCTAATACGCCAACTTATCTAGTTCAAGATTTTTCTAACTTACTGAGTCTAAGTGATACTGATAATCATTTCTTTGACTACAAGGATAACTT
Organism: Candidatus Absconditabacteria bacterium; assembly: GCA_036541305.1. Classification (GTDB taxonomy): domain Bacteria; phylum Patescibacteriota; class Gracilibacteria; order Absconditabacterales; family Absconditicoccaceae; genus JAZHDC01. The sequence continues at coordinate 8,679 of JAZHDC010000177.1, read as the reverse complement.
TGCTAACTTTACATCTCATCCTACTTTTGATGCAAGAATTGGAATCAAAACAGATGATTGATATCAAATCAATCCTAATATATATTTAGATCCTAATCCATATATTGAATATACTTTGAAGTGACAATTGATAAAGTACCACCTTACTGCTCAAGATGAAGCACTAGATATGACTAATATAAAATGAGAATGAGATGAAATATTGTGAGTGAAAATAGTATGAATGACACAAGCAATAGGAAAGCAAGGCATATTAGATGTATATGTAAATAATTCCAATATTTCTGTTTCACAAGTTTCCAGTGAAATTAGAACTCAAGTACTTCAATCAGTAAGATCTTATGAAAGTTGAGTTGTTACTAATTGAATAAAATATGTAAATTGAAATGAAACAATAAAATCTAATACTCTTCCTTATCATACTTTAGTGGTAGAGAATGGTAATGTTACTATTGATAGTAATTTAAATACTGCTAAGAATAAGTTATGAATTATTGTCTTGAGAACTAACAAAGATGATTCTGTTTGACATATTTACGTGAAGCCAGGTGTCACTTCAATTAATGCATTTTTATATGCAGATTGATCATTGTTAAGTGTAAATAATGATTGAACTGAATTTGGTACAAATACAGATAGATCTACTATTTTGAGTAAACAATTGATTATTAATTGATCGATAATTAGCAAAAATACTATTTGAGGTTCATTACTTTGAACTAGTTGAACTTATACTCTTCCTTGATGAGCTACTACTACTTCTTTACAAGAAGCATTAAAGTATGATTTGAATTACTTTAGAGTCGGTAATAATGGTTGTGATAAAAATGACAACAAAGTATGTACAGATCCTTGAGAGTATGAAAATCCAACAGTTGTAATATACTCCAATCAATTCTGGAATTAATTAAAATAATAAATCTAAAGAGGATGGTTTCATACCATCCTTCTTTTATATACTAATAATTATTATTGATAATGATTGTCTTTCTTTAATGGATAATCAGTACCAACTACCAAGTGCGAGTACTAAGGGGGAATTGCGGAATTGCTTCCCAATTAGCGGATAGGTGATGGGAAATAGTAAATTGTAGTTATAATGAAAACAATCCCCAATCGCTATCGCTATTGCAATTTAGCTGATAGCGATAGGAAATAGTACATAGTAGTAATAATCCAGAACAATCCCCAATCGCTATTACTATTCAGTAGATTAATTAGTACTTAGGTGGAATAATTATAAAGTCTAAACCTTGAACTAAAGACTCAAACTAGAACTCACACTATTGCGAAGCAATTTAGCTATTGCGTATCAATCAGCTTTACTCAAAATAAAAAACATAATGAAAAGCATTTACAAAATTTCATAAATTTAATAATGAAAAGCACTTTTGTGGCTGTGAACTAAAGATTAATTTAATTCATAGATAAATTCAATAATTTTTTTTGTAACAAAATTTGCATTTTGAATGTGTATAAAATGGTCTCATCAATCAATCTTAAAAAGATTTGAGTTTTTGATTTTTTCATTGATGTACATTCAATTTGAAAAATTGTTGTATTTGTCTTTAGTTCACCAAATAATCAAAGTAGGGGAGTCTATTTTTCCAAGTTGAATATTACTGTTGTTTTTTGTGTTATTGAAAATTTTCTCCATAGTCTTGGAGTTTGTGTAAGTGGAAGTTGTAATTGTTGTTTTTATGTTTTTGACTAACCAATGTAAGCCGATTTTTATTAGTAAATTCTTAGCTAACTTTCTCAAATTGTATTTTAATTTACCAAACTTTGTTTTTTTTCAGCCAGAAGCAATTAGAACTAGTTTGTCTATTTTCAGAATATTATTTGATGATGCATAAATACCAATTTCTCATCCAAATCAATGTCAAACAATATTGATCTTTTGGATATTAAATAATTTTGATATTTTCTCCATAAGAATTGCATATTCATTAATTCACCAACTGTCATCAGGTTTTGGGCTTTCTCCAAATCATGGTAAGTCAATACTAATATATGATATATTTTTGTTCTCATAATAATCTAATGTTCTTTGGAAGGAGTGTTTATTCTGTCCCCATCAATGCAAAAAAATAGTAGGATTTTCGTAATTGTAGTTACTCCCAACTAACAAACTGATTTTAATTCAATCTACTAATATTTCTTTCTTTTCCATTATTTTAATATACAGTGTATATGACTTGATATTTTAGTATAATAAGAACTTTTTTAATTAATATTGTTATTTTTCATTGCTTGTCTAATTTTTCATTGAATTTTTAAATTATTTTGTCATCTTGTAAACAAGGAAACGAGATTCTTTTCTATATATTTGATATTTACTTCTCATTGTGATAAATCAATAATACTAATTCCAATTTTTGAATCATAAAAAAAATTACTTTGTTTGGACGGATCTATGGTAAGTCATTTTTCTCTCAACATTAATATATTTTCTACTAGTTTGTCAAAATCTTTTTGTGGGATATTTTCAAGTAATGCTATATTTATTTTGTCTAATTGTACTCCCTTAGCTTTTTCAATTATTTGATACATTTTTCCTTCACAAACAAATGTTTTTAGTGTCCTAGGAATGTTTGGATTGTTGTCTAATAGAGAAGTATAATATGTGAGATTTCATAAATATTCAAATGATTCTTCAGATCTTTCTATTAGTAAAAAGTCTGTGTGTGGAATCTCGTAAACTCAAAAAGTATGGCTTCATCAATTCCTCAAATTCTTTCATTCAAGATATGATTTATAATGATTTTCTATTCAAATATCATCTACAAATATGTTTTTATAATCTCTTTTTGTTTGTAGTAATAGGCTCTCTGTTTTTTCTAGGCGAATATTTCTTTCTAGTTTTTTTATTTCTTCATAAATTTTATCAACTAAGTCTTGAATATTTTTAGATTCTATTGCGAATTCTTCATTGCTAATCTCTTTTCTTTTCCACTTTCATAGTAATATTCATCTTTTTTCCATTGCTAAATTTTCTTTTCTCTCAAGTGAGGCTTTCAATCTTGCTAATTTAGATTCTAATATTTTTATACTATTTGATTTATTATTTTTTCAATTATTTCTTAATGTATTGATAAGATCATTTTTAGTATTTTGCCTACTTTGCAAATTATTCTCTTCCTCGTCTATTTCACTAAAATCAAAATCCTCTATAAAATTTCATTTATTCATTAGTCATTTCATATAAGTATTATTTTCTTTGTTCATTTAATTTGGATAACAATTATAAACAAGTCAATTATAACTATTTTTCCCAATGAGTCAACTTTTGGAACAAAAAAACTCCAAAGAATTATTCTAAGGAGTTTTTTCTTGAAACTTTACTTATCTAGCAAATTATATTCATTTACAAATTTTTCTAATAAATTTTTTCAAACTCATTTGTCAGCATCAAGAGCAACACTATATCAAATTAGTATTTTGCTAATTAAATTTCCAATATTTTTTGATTGTTTTTTGGTAAAAGTTTTTTTTCATAGGCTGTCTATATATTGTTCCAATATTTTACTTACTGCTTCATTGCTCAAAACCTGCACTGATTTTGCTTTCATTATGCTAACAATATTTCATCAAATATTTATTTTTACTTTTACTAGCAACCTTCATTTGATTTCATTGTAAGATTGAAGATACTTAGCAAATAGTTTAACTTGATTTTTAAATCTTGCTTTGCTAATTTCTCATTGATCATACTTGTACATTTCATACATAAGAGTTTCAAACTTTGTATTCAATTCATTGTAGTATTGATATTTTTTTCAATCTAAGAATCACAACATTATTGCCATATCCGCTTCTTTTTCAACATATTCCCTTATTATTCTAACTGCTTCATGGAATAATTCATTATCAAAATTATATTTATCAGCAGTTTTACCTAGGTCATAAGAGTTATATTCTCTTATTGATATTGTTTTTGATTGTCAATTTGTTTTGCTTTGGGTATCGCTCAGATTCCATGTTGTAATGGTTCACCCAATTCATCAACCTCATCATCAGCTAGTAACGTTGGCTTGTGATTTTGTAATTATTTGGAATGTTCATTGAGCGGCTCAGATTGTAATAGTAGTTGTTACAGTATTGTTGTAACTTGTAGAACTTGTATTTTTTAGTTTTAGGTTATCTCAATTATTAATAGTTCCACTATTTGTATAAGCTCATCAATTTACTGATGCAAGTCAATTGTTAACAGTAAAATTACTTGTAGATGTCATTCATTGTATAGTCACTGTTGCTGATTCATAATTAGTATTAAGTTCTGCGTTACTAATAGTTGCAAAACTAAAACTACTTGGAGTAGTGTCATTTACTTGAACAGGGGCAAAATAACTTAAATGATCTGTATAATATGCGCATATTAAATCTGAACCCAAAGTACAAGTAGAATCAGGGGTGTTTAGTCACCAAGAATTTCAATCATTAGATCTATAAATATAATATGTGTTTCCTGATAATCATTCTCAAACATATATTTCTATCCTAAATAATCAATCATTTGGTATTAGAGAAGTTCAACTTCATGCACCAACTTTGAATGTTCATAATACTTGTGAATTTTCCTGTGTTCAGCTTCCAAACTCTGAATCCAAGTTTAGTTTTCCAAGATCTCAATATTCATTGTATCCAGAAAGAACTGCAGTAGGTGGCATCAAAATACCGTTCCAGTTTGAACCACTAATAGTAAATGAACTTATTCAGCTAAGGGATAATGCTCAACTAAGTCAATGTTGAAAATCTCATGTATTAGATTGAACAATAAAGTTAAATCAACTTAAATTGAATTGATCTCACTCTTGGACAGTTCATGTAAATGTTGTAATTCATTGATATGTATTATTTCCTAAATTTACAGGATTAGTAGCAGTTTCAAAGAATCAATTTTTATTGTTTGTATTTCACAAATCGTCAGTTATGTATATTTTATAAATATATTTTGTCTTAGAGTTTAATCAAAATGCACTAGCATATCATTTTCAAGTATTTAGATAAAGTGTTATAGGGAAAATTTCTCCAATCCTTCAATCTTCAATAGATCAATCATCGATTAATAATGGATTATATACCTCTACGAATCATGTCCAATTATTTGTACTCATATTATCATCTGCAAAATCAAAATATAGATTTGCAGCATTATTTGTGATATCTGTAATATAATCATTACTTATTGTTGGTCATTGAGTATCTTTAGTAATTATGATGTTTGAACTTTTGTCTGATTCATTTCCTGCTTCATCAGATTCTGATATTGACAATGTATTTTCTCACTCATTGAAATGTAAATCATCAACTATTACGCTAAATTCCATAGTTCCACTATTGTAGGTTACTCATCTACTTTCCATATAATATCATCATAGTAATACGTTATTTAAATATATATTAATTTTGTATCATTCGTTGATTATTCATTCAATAGTTAATTCACCACTTCAAATAGTTTTATCAGTAGCAATCAATATAGGTACATTTGGTTTGTCTTTATCAATGTTTGTTACTAGTGCTGATCCAGTTCAAATATTTCAAGCATCATCCTCAAATACAAAAGTAAAACTTCAGTTTCAAGTAAAAGTGTATGCTAGGTTTCATCAATTATTTGTAACTGTTATATTTTCACTTAATCATGTTAAACTTGCAACAACATCTTGATTGGTAATTCAAGTGTAAGAGTAATGAATATCTGCTGTAGGATTGATTCTATCTATAAAATCAACTGTTGCTGAAGTAGCTCAAGTGTTTCAAACAGCATCTTCAAAATTAAATGTAAATATTCAGTTATCAGTAAATAAGTATTGTCAGCTTCATCAATTATTTGTTATAGTTATTGATTCTGATATTCAAGTAAGAGTTGCTATTACATTCTGATTTGTAGGAGTGCTTGGATTGTAATCAATACTAGCTGTTGGTTTAGTTTTATCTATCCAATCTACTGTTGCTATAGATGTTCAAATATTCCCTGCTTCATCTTCAAATTCGAAGGTAAAACTTCAGTTTCAAGTGAAGAAATAAGTATTGCTTCATCAATTATTTGTAATATTTAAGTTTTCTGAGTATCCAGTAAGTATAGCATATAAACTTTGATTAGTAGGATTTGTTTCAGTATAATTTATATTTGCACTTGGAATTGTATTATCAAATTCTACATTACTTCAATTGCTAGTAACTGTAACTGCAGTTCAATCATTTCAATACAAATCAGAATAAGTAATCTCAAATAGGATATTTCATTCACTTATATCTCATGATAATGTTAATGATGCAGTCCATGAATTTCAGCTTCAAGTAAGATTTACCTCTCCTAAAGAGTATAGTTTTCCTCATATATTTACATCTATTTCATCAAGCGGTTCACTTCAAGTAAATTGTAAGTAAAATGTATTTCATACTTTAGCTAACTCTGTATTATTTTGATTGTTAGAATACACATTAACACTGACTAGAATTGGCTTTAAGTCAAAACTTGTAAAGTGTTCTGTGTTGAATTCACACACTTGTACAATATTACCAAGTGATACTCCATAGCAATGAAGTCAACTAATTATTGAACTTGGGTCAATATTATTTCCCAAATCGTCTCTAATAACTATTACATCATTAGATAAAGGTCAATTAGGGAATGTTTCATTTTCCAAATATAATTGTATAGTTGCTCAATAATCTGCTAACTCAGTTCATACTAACTCAAAATTTAAGTATCATAGATTCATACTTAAATATTCATCTAAAGAATACAAGAAATTTTGTGTATCTGGATCTGTAAGGTCTATACTTCCACTAAAAGTTACTTTTCAATAATTTGGTTTTTCAAAGTATAGTCAACTAAATCAATTTACATTAAAACTGTTTACTTGTTCTAGATTAGATACAATTCAACTCAAATTTAAAGAATTATCTATGTTCACAAATTCTTGTTGTACTGGATCTGGTAGGGTAGTGAAGTTATATACTTGAGATACAAACTCATTACCTGCATAATCAAATACTTTGTAGAAATAATTGTATGGACTGTTGGATACCAATCAATCCATAGTTAGGTTTTCTAATGCCCAATAATTACTTATCTGAGGATCTATTGGACTAGGTGTTATTGAAAAGTTCATTCAAGTCATACTTTGATTCATTAAATCTCAAGTATTGTTTCAAGTACCATAATATAATAATCATCAAGTATAATTGAAATGTAAATCATACAATATCAATCATGAATAAATTGCATAAAATGAACTAGGAATTACAGTTCAGCTATAAACTTGATTTGGTGCTGTTGAGTCCTTTGTAATTCAACTACTACTTCAAGTTCACATGTTTCATGCTAAATCTGTTTCTGTCATGTATAATGTAAAAAGTCATTCTCATAAATTGTTAAATCAAGTTATTTGAGAAAGCTTTGTTGTTCAACTTACGCAACTTGACCAATTTGAATTATCTATTGAACATTCTGGGCTATCTAGCTCTGTTCAAGTAAATTGAATAATTGCATCTCAATTTACTATTGTTCAGTTACTTGGATAGGTAATATTCATAGTTGGAGGAGCAGTATCTAATACTGCATTAGTTTGCAAGTATATTTCATTGTCTACTCAGTCAGATTTTATATAATATAAGAAAAATTTTCCATCACTCATTGTAAAAGCTAGTTCAGTTGCTCAAGTAGCAATTGTTGCAGCAGTTCAAAATGATGTTCAATTAGCAATTGCATATTTTAGGTCAGTTCATACAATATATGCTAATCATAAGTTGGTTCAATCACTTGCTATGTTCGGTGTTCATGCCTCCCAAGCACTATTATCAGACCAAGCACTTGTCATAGATACAATTTTTATAGGTGAATCATATATTCAATAAGCATTATTTCAAATTGTTGCAATTCAATTTCAGTATAGTATTTTATTATTATTATATCATCCAAAAACACTATCTCATCATCAAATATTTGTATAATATCTTATATAGTAATATCTATCTATAATACTCATACTTTTTTCATATTGGTAATGCCTAAGATTTAAATGATAATTATCATTATTGTCTATATGTATGTTTATTGGATAATCTGAATAATAATCGGCATGTCAACTAGCTCACCCATAATCAGTGAATAATCCATCTCGAGATCTAATTTCTGTAAATATGCCCGACATCATTTTCATATATACCACATCTGCATAGTTATCAGAAAAATACTTTGATCTAAAGATTATATGTGGTGTATTCGAGGAATCGGTGTCTATGTCTACATATGAAGCACTGTTTCAACTATTTACGATTATAGTATTGTCCCAATCTCCATCATAGAAATTATAATAGACTACTCAACCTGTAATATAAGCAACATGCGCATTACCACTTGAATCAATTGCAAGTTTAGGAATTGCTCATGTTCATACAAACTCTTCTGATCAAAGTCAGAATCTATAATACACACTGTTATCTCTAGTGTATACAACTCAAGCAATTCAGTTGTATGAATCCGCATCAATTTGTGATTCACTTACTCAATTACTTGTCATTTGGAACTGATTAATTTGTCCAACACAAAAAGAAAATCACATTATTATAGCAGCTATAAATAGTGACTTTTTTATTATTCTTTTCATCTTTTTAGATGGTGATATTATAAATAATTATTATATTTATTTATAATATTAAAAATTTATC
>JAZHDC010000176.1:0-13110 GCA_036541305.1 Candidatus Absconditabacteria bacterium | reverse complement strand
ACTCAATAAAACGACTACTGTCAATTTCTTCCTCTACACTGTAATAATCATTTCATATAAAAATATTGCTGTAGTAATTTACCAAATCATTGTCATAGTATTCTTCTAGTGAAAAGTATTTTTTGGTGTTGAATCAATTTTGGTAAAGAAATAATTGAGTTAGGGCTCTAGCAGTTCTTCCGTTCCCATCAATAAATGGGTGAATGATTACAAACCAATGATGAAGTAATCAGGCTCTTATTATTGTTGGTATATCAGTATTTGTATTTATGAAATTTAGTAGTTCTTTTATTAATTGTGGAACATCTACCCAGTCAGGTGGTAAATATATAATTCATCATTGAGGATTGTATACTGCATTAGCTTCATTTCTTCGTTTATTGTGATAACAAGTATCTAGAATTTTTTTGGTTGTAAGTTGATGGATCTTGAAAATATCTTTTTCAGTAATTATTTTGGAGCTTTCTTTGGATTCTATATAATCTAAAACTTTCATATAATTTTTCAATTCTTGCACATCTCTAGGTCTTGCATTTATTTTTTCTCAGTCAAGTAGTTTGGTAGCTTCTTCGTATGATAATTTATTTCATTCAATTCTAGTGCTATATATTCCACTACGAACTCTGGCAATTTGTTTTAGTTTTGCTTGTCGTTTTGGAACAATATGAGCATTTTCAATTACTCACCAAATACGATAAATTTTCTCTATCTTATTTATCATTCAATTAGTTATGTTGAATTTGAATTTTTCCATTTGGTCAAAAATAATTAAATCGGCTCATTTTTAATCATAAATATTTTTTTTCAAAAATCAATATCTAATACACCTTTCACTCATTCGGCTCATATTCGGTCCATTTACGGTCCATTGTTTTGCTATTCAAAATAGAATAAATATTACTTCAATCAATTATTGTAATAAATGAATTAATTGAAAATTAGTTTCCTTTTTCTTAATAGAATTGTTTAGAAGAAATTTTCAATATCAAAGTTTGGATCTTTTTTACCAATATAAACTATATCTCATCCATCAAAAGTTCATTCTAATTCTTTGTATTCGATATGTCTTCACTTAGATTTATCGATAATATGAATTATTTCTTCTACAGAAAGTCAGTGAACAAAACAAGTTGCCCATTCTGTATCATATCCAGCTTTCTCATAATTATCCATAAATTTCCCAAAATCAAGTTTTTCCATTTTACTTATAATTACTAATAAATTATTCTTAGTATAGTAAAAGAAATTTTAGTTTCAATATGAAATATTTTAGAGAAAGTAGTTTGTGAAATTTTGTTAAATGTTGATATTATTAGTTCTTTTCTACAATATTTTATTTATTATTTCTATTTTTTCAAAAACTTTTTATCCATTCGGCTCACATTGGGACTATTTCTGATCTATCGTTTTTGTTTTATTTCCTAAATATTATTTTATTTACATAATATAATACAAAAAAGGGACTTCAATGTCCCTTAGAGTTTAAATGAAAATTTAATCAAAATAATTATATTAATCTAATCAATCTTTATATAATAATTCTATTTGTTCATTTGCAAATTCTACAACTTCATTAGTTGCAATTATTAACTTCATTAAGCATTCTTCATAAAATAGATAACTAATTTCAGAGTTATCATGTTCTAAACTACCTATTTCTGTTAATATTATTTCTCTTCAATTTTCATTATATTTATGAGTGTTAGGTATTAGAAACTGATTTGTTGTTAACATAATTTGTATTGTAGTTAACAAATCATCACAATGTTTTGAATTATTCGCTAATTCTTGAAATGTAAGTGTTGTTCTTTCAAATGATTCATTTGGATTTCTTGGTTTTACTTCAAATTTATATATTCATAGTTTTCATATATTAATTGTATATTTTAAATTAATATTTTTTTTATTTATTTTATTTTCTGATTTAATTCTTTCAGATAATCTATTAACTTTATCAATTAAAGCTTGATATTGTATAAATGCATTCTTTAAAGAAGTGAATTTTCTCAGAATATAATATCCATAGTTTCATTCTATGAAATACATATCTGTAAATGCATCATTAACAGATAACTGTAAGCTTTGATATACAGCAATTACATGTGAATGAAAATGAACTATTTCAAAGATATTTGTATTTTTACTTAGATTATATTTTTTGTTAATATTAAATTCTCTCAAATCACATATTTTGTCTAAATTATTAATTATTTTTTTTGAACCATAATCTTCCTTAAGTTTATTTATTTGTTCCAAGGACATGTTTTGTTTATGAATTCTTAATTTTTCAAATTCATTTTCTGTAAGTAATAGCTTTCAATTTAATGTTTTCATGATGTATTTGTTTAAATGTAAAATATTATCTGAATTCTTTTATTGTATATTATTATTTTTATATGTTTTCTTTAGAATTACAATTAATAGCTAAAAGACTATTTGGTTCATCTATATCCATTTCAGATTTTAGATATTCATTTCATATTTGATTTTTTCAAATAACAATATATTCTATTTTGCCATTTTTTTCAAAGTAATAATCATTTCTTCAATATTTTATTTGTTTAATAGCAGTTTTTTGACTAATTCTTCGTGGTATTCTATGAGAGATACCTTTAATTTGTTTTATTTTTTCATATGGATTCTTAGTTTCATCAATTTCGATTTCTGTTACTTTAGTAAGTATTCACATTATAATTTATTATTTATTAAAAAATATTGCATTATTTCTCCTAACCATTTAGGACACTACTAAAAATATTCATGTTTTTAACATAATTAGTAGTCAACCCTTGAAATATTGCTAATTTTTAAGAGTTTTTTCGTTTTGAAAATTTACCATATATTTTATAGTTAATTAAAAACTAATATTTTATATTAATACTTTATATATAGTATTCAGTCTAAAAGTCAAGTAGTTAATCTTTATAATTTTATCTCTATATTATGGCTATAAATTCAATTATATCATTTAGTAAAATTTTACTATGTTAAAATAATTGAGTTTTTTATTCAATTTCTCTACTTACACTCATAATTTTCCACGCTAAAATATTTCATTTCTCCAGTAGGGCAGGGGTTGGATGAGTCAGGATTGATGGTTTTGGTTTTGTAGATACCAGAAATTGAAATGTTTGTACAACTGATAGCTTTATCAGAATTCTCTAAGCATATTGGAATAGATTGTCAATCTTGTGTAGTAAGATAACCTGCATTGAAACAATAACAACTTAAATTATCCATTACTCACATTACACTTTGGTAATTTCATTCTAAACTAATTTGATTTTGTGTTGAAATTTGATTTTCTCATATTTCTTGAATAGTTTCTTCTTTTACTCAACACCCTGCAAATAGCATAGTTGCGCTTAAAATCATAACAATTCTAATTAAATTTTGTCTACTCATTTGTATTGTTTACAAAATTAAATTATTTGAATAATAATGAAATACAATAGAAATCAAATATTTATTCCAATTCATCTAACCATTTACCAATAATTCACTGAATTTCTTCCAAATGTTTTAGATCTGAGAATGTATGTGGTCAGTTATTGATTACTGATAGTTGTTTTTTGGATGGAATCAAATCGTATAACTTTTTTTGATGATCATAAGGTGTGACAGAGTCTTTTTCCCCAGCAATCATTAGTATTGGCATTTTGTATTTATCTGCATATTCTAGCAAATCATATTTTTTCTTATCTTCCATGTAATTCCAATTTAGTTTAACTATAAATTCGCCCCAGTCTTCTTCCATATATCATTTATTTTCCCAGTTTTCAAGTTCTTCCTTAGAGTAAACAGATTTACTCAATTCAAAATTGATAGGAGAAGATAAAAGAATGGAACAAGCAATCAAATCCCCAAACCTGTATGAGTAAATTGCACAACTTATGGCTCACAAACTGTGTCCCAAAAGAACAAATTTTTCCCTATAAAAAGGCTGATTTTTGGACCACTGAATCACATCTTCCAAGTCCTCGTAATAGTTGGTAAGTGTTGCATTCTCAAACTCTCAGTCACTTTCACCGTAAGTGTTAGTCGTATCGAATTTTACTACCACAAAATCTTTGGATAGAAATGGCTTTCCATAAGCTATAATATGTTCTGACTCCTTGCAATCTCCCAGTCAGTGCATCACAAAAACTAGTCAATTCTTACCATTTTCATTTTCTATAGTCACTGCAACTTTTTGATTTTTACGATTTTGAATAAATATCTTTTTCATGGTTTTTTATTTAGATTGTAAATTTATTTAAGTATTTTCATTTATTATATTTTGAATTCTATAAAGTATTAATATTCAAAGAACAAGCAACATTATTGATGTAAATATTGTAATTATGCTAGAATTATAATCAAATAAAGCTAATAGCATAGCGCCAAATGCTATAATTATTCCAATTATTGCATATCATATTTCATCGTACAACCAACCATAAGGAAATAGATGTGCACCTGTAATTATTGCATAACTCATTATAAAGTAATCTGGATATTTTACCAACATAAATATCAAAAATGGAAAATATATTAATTGAGCGAAATTTAGCCACAATCATAATGGTTGGAGAGGGTTGACTTTTATTTTCCACTGAGTTTTGAAAATTTTAGAAAATCCTAATGCTAATGGTAAAAGAGCAGCACCAATCACAAAAGTAAAAACGCTTTTTTCATATGCAGTATTGATTGTAAAAATCCAAATTCATGAAATCAGTAGCCATGTAACACTGGCTGCAAAAATAAAATCTACTCATTTCTTGGTTTTTTGTTGTAACTGTAACTTCAATTCCTCAAAAACAATTACACTCTCATTATTTTCTTTACTCATTTTTATTTGATTCTTTATTTAAAATGAATTATATTTATCCTTTACTAAAGAAAGTAAAAATTCAACATTTGGTGCTAATTTCAATTTGTGGGCTTCTTCAATATTTATAAATGAAATTATTTCTGTATCTTCCAGTGCTTTTGGTTCTCATTCCAAATGTTTACCTTTGAATACTATATATTGATTTATATATAATTTTTTTACTTTATCAATGGTTTAATGATTTTGACTATACTTCAAAAGTTTTTTCAAAAAAATTATTTATTTAATTCAATTAAGAATATAATTTATTCTTGCATTTCATTTAACAAAAAAGTAGTTAGATATATTACCTCTAGCATGGATTCAATTAATTAAGAAATTATTAATCATTTAAATTATTATTTTGTCTATATTAATTTTATTTAATCATTTGCCTGATTAGTAGACTCTGCTAACATATTACATGATTTGAATAAATCAATTATTTCTTGATTTTTTTCTCACTCAAATACCAAATTGAATTTGAAGAAGTCTTTAGTATAGTATACACAAGAAAGTATTTTAAAATATATTAAAAATTCTTCAATTTCTTGTTTTAGATTTTCATTATCAGTATTTATTTTAAGATTAGCTATTATGTTTTTGGTAAATTTATTTCTATCGTTACCAATATCAATTAGTAAATTAATGTAATGATTTTTCAGAATTGTAAAGCTTTCAAGTTCAATGCTTTCAATATTTGAAACAAAAATTGTTCTGTTTACTTGAAACTTTGCAACTTTATCTGTTTCAAAATTCCAATTGAAAATATTAAGGGTAAACATATCAAAAATCTTGTTATTCTGAAATATTTTTATAACTGGATATTTTTCACTTACAGAATTTAGAAATTGATCAGTTTTAATATCATTATTATCATCTTCATTATTTATCTTCATAAATTCCCATTTAATTATTCTTTTACCAGCTGTTCAAAAATGTCGAGCAAATTTTTCTATGAATTTTTTATTGAAATTAAAATTTCATAAATATAAATTATCACAATTAAGTTTTGATAGTTTCATTATTTCTGATAATTTTAATTGTTCAAATGGATTTTTATTTCAATTTATAGATAATTTTAATCATTTAAAATTAGAGTCATCTTTTCTTAAACTATCTATTATTCATGAATAATAAGTTGGAAAATAACTAGTATAATTTGGTTCTAAATTAATTTCTAAATCAAATGGATATTCTCTCATTGAAAACATACCATTTCTCAATATTATTTGATTATTAATTATTATATTTTCAGCTTTTATTGATTTTGTTATTATGTCAATATTTCTAATTTTTGCTATAAAATTTTTTATATTAATATTATCTAAATTATCTATAATACTTGATAAATTTTCAACATTATAAAACCTTAAGTTGTATTTATTAGACTTATCTAATTTATTTAACAATTGTCACAATAATAAATCATTATTCACATCAATTCAACAAAAATATATAGTATCTCAATCTTCTCATTTTTCATTATTATATTCATTAGATTGAACTATTTGTCTCATATATCGTTTATTATAATTATTTTTTGCAGTTTCATAATTTAATACATTATTGTTTTCATATATTTTTTTTATCAATGTTTCATATTCCTCTTGAGGAATTCTTCATTTTAAATAATTTAAAAATTGGTCTTCAAAATACTTTACAAATCAACCTATATTTGATTCAATAATATCTTTATTGTAATATTGAAACTTTAAAATTTCTATTTTGAAAAAGTCTTGTATATATTTTTTTAAATAAGGTAAGTATGGATCTCTTAAACCTTGAAGGTAGCCTATCATATCTTTAATATATTCATTAATATTTTCATCAAAATCAAAATTAAGTAATTGTAATTCATTTATATTATTTGTATGGATAAATATCTTATTAAATGATTCTAAATCATAAATGTTAGAA
Organism: Candidatus Absconditabacteria bacterium; assembly: GCA_036541305.1. Lineage (GTDB taxonomy): Bacteria > Patescibacteriota > Gracilibacteria > Absconditabacterales > Absconditicoccaceae > JAZHDC01. The sequence goes on along the minus strand of JAZHDC010000176.1, from coordinate 6,338 downwards.
TTTATTTTTTGATTTATTTCATTTATCATGTCATTTTTGTATCTATCAAATATGGTTTTATTTGTAGCCACTTCAGTTGTTTTAATATAATATTCATTCGACAGATTTATTCTAGAGTTATTTATTACAAGTTCATTATTAATTATAAATGAGTTAATAAGTAAAAAATTTGCTAAGTTATATTTAAATTCTAATGATTTTAGTTGAATTTCATCCCCATCAAAATTAATAACCTTTATTATTGTTTCATAATCAAGATCTTTTATATTGTTTAGTTGAATTACTCATCATAATTTTGAGCAAAATGATGTTACTTTCTCAAATTGATCTGCACTAATTGTTTTTAGTCAATTTAATTTCAGAATTGCTCATTTGAATTTAGAAAGCTCTTGAGCAGTTTCATCTGTTAAAGATTCTAATCAAGATAAATCAAGAGTTTGAAAATTCATTTGCATTAAATAATAAGCCTGTTGTTGTTCTAATTGTTTTAACCCTGATAGATCAAGACTTAAAACTCATTGAATTTCTAAATTTTTGAAAGTGAAATCATTAAATTCAAGTTTTGCAAGATTTTGAGGATTGTTTTTGAATTTTTGTATGAATTTATAATTATCGTATACATAATATCCGCAAGGTATACTCAACAAAAACATGCTTACAAATAATCAAAACATTATTTTTCTCCCTAAAATAGACTTTTTAGCTTTTTTAATTATTCTAAGTAGTTCTTTGTGTTTAGTTTCTTTAGTTTTGTTTAAATAAATTATAAATTCATTATTAATTCATATTTCTGATTCTATTTGATAAATTATTTTATACAAGTTTTTGTTATCTTTGAATATATCAATGAGTTCCCAAATTTGTTGATTATTTCATATTTCTATTAGTTTTAAAATATTTTCCAAGTATTTTGTATAGTTGCTGTTATCAAATTTTGAATATCTATTTACCAATAAATTCAATGATTTCAAAATTAGTGAAATGCTTGTTCAATTTAATATAATATTTTCAATCAAATTTAAGTCAGTAAACAAATAGTAATTTAGAATATTTTGTTTATCAATTATACTATATTTATCTCAATTTAAATATCTTATTATTTCTTCAATACTTTCACTGTTTCAATAGGTTGATAATTTGGTTAAATCTACTATAATTTCTTCAATATTATCATGTGTAAGTTGAAATCAATCATTTATTCAATAATCAATAACACCATTCTCATTTATATCTAAAATTAAACTGCTTAGATTTCCTAATTTTTCATTTTTGGTAAAGGGTTTTGGTTGTAAGTATCCTTCTATAGAAGCCTGATTAGAAGAATGAATTACGCTAATTATTTGAACATTTTGGTCGCCTTTCAATAGATCTAATATTTGGTCAGTTAAAATGCTTGATAGTCCATTTATCATAGCAATTCTAACGTTTTTTTTGATCTGTTTGTTCGTAGTATCCAAAAAACTTACATCAGTTCTTCAATAATACAAATCTAATCATTTTATTATTGTATCAGCAGTTTGCTGGATTCTTGTTGTTCTATTGTTTGATAGAAAATAAATATTGTTGGATCATAATCAGGCAATTAGAATTTTGTTGTTTAATTCATGTATTTTATTAAATTCTTCTGGCAAAATTTCTAAATCATCTGGTTGGTCTGTTCACTCAAGACTAGTTTGTCAATGTCTTATGAAAATAATTCTGTTTGATAATTTTGTTCATTTCAAAACATGGATTAATTCATCTTCAATTTCTTTATCTATTTCACTTTTTCAGTCATTAAAATTCATTCATATTTGATCTCAAACTTCTTTCAATAAATCATTTGGATTATCTAGATTTATCTTTCAATTATTAGCTTCAATTTCTTTTTTTTCCATTCGAATATGAAATTATTGCTTTTAAATATATCTTTATAAACTAAATTCAATAAATGTCAATATAACTTTTATTGTTACTAAATACTATAAAAAGGCAAACATATATTCTTTTAACATAATTACATAATTTAATCTATTACTTATTATTTGATTCCTATAATTAATTTATACTTTATTTGTATATTCAATTTATCATATTTGATAATTCCATAATCATATAAATAATAATTATTCACTTTTCATTTACTTAAGTTCAAAAATAATTATAAACATCACTAATATTATACTTACGATTAGGTAAATATTGCCTTGAAAATATATGGTATAATCCTTATATTAGTAATTAGATTTTTGTTACTAAATATTTTATAATAGTTATGTTTATTATATGTGAGAAATTAGAAACTTTTGTATTATTGCCCATATTGATCACGGAAAGTCCACTTTAGCAGATAGAATGCTAGAAATTACTGGTACTATCAAAAAATCAGGGAAAACTCAAGTATTAGATAAAATGGACTTGGAGCAAGAAAGATGAATTACTATCAAACTTACTCCTGTAAGAATGCAATGGAAGTGATATGAGTTCAATCTTATTGATACTCCATGACATGTAGATTTTCAGTATGAAGTATCTAGATCCCTTGCTGCAGTTGAGTGAGCAATTTTGTTAGTAGATGCAACTCAATGAATCCAAGCTCAAACTTTGTCAACATTGTATATGGCTATGGAATACTGATTAGAAATAATTCCAGTATTGAACAAAATAGATTTACCAGCTGCGAATCCAGAAAGAGTAGCAATGGAAGTAGAAAAACTAGTATGAATTGATAAGTCTGAAATAATTTCTGTATCAGCTAAAACATGAGAAAATGTAGATTTAGTATTAGATGCAGTGATTGAGAGATTCAAAACACCAGCTCAACTAAAAGAAAAGAATCATGCAAAGCTTTGGTGAGACTTATCTGTATCTAATAATAATGTTACAAGAGCATTGATTTTTGATAGTGTCTATGATAAATATAGATGAGTTGTGATTTATGTAAAAATGGTAGATTGATCATTCAAGGCAAAATCAAAAGTAAGATTAATTTATTCACAAAAAGATTTTGATCCAGTAGAAGTATGACATTTTGATCCAGATTATTGCAAAGATGAAGCCTTAGTCAGTGGTCAGATATGATATATAGTTACCTGACAAAAGTCCGTAAGAGATGCAAAGATAGGAGACACAGTGTTGATAGTTGATAAGAAACTAGAAAATCAACAAGAATATCTAAAATATGCAATTCCTGGATTCAAGAGAATGAAGCCATTTGTGTATGCTTGAGTTTATCCAATGGACTCAGAAGAGTATGAAAAATTGAAAGAGTCTTTTGATAAGTTGTCATTGAACGATAGTGCAGTAGAGTATGAGTATGAAAGTAGTAAAGCTTTGTGATATGGTTTTAGAACTGGATTTTTGTGAACATTACATATGGATATTATCAAGGAAAGATTGTCTAGAGAGTTTGATATGGATACAATTTTTACTACTCCTAATGTTATATATTTGGTAACTTTGAAAACTCTTTCCAGCGTGGAAAAAGTAAAAACTTGATCTAATGTAAATGAGATTATCAAGTCAGATTTTTACAAGTTGATTGTAGACAAAGATCCCGCTGATAGCAAATTATCCTCTGATCAATTATACAATAAATATGAAGATAAATTGAAAAATTGGTTGATGGTAAGATCGTGAGCTGATATGCCAGATCCATGAGTAATTGAAGATATTTTGGAGCCTTATGCAGAAGTTGAAATTGTGTGACCAAATGAGTTTGCATGAAATATTATGGCTTTGACTCAAGAGTATAGATGAGAGCTAAAGTCTATGGAATATATTGATGAAGTAAGAGTTTTGTGGAGATATGAATTACCAATGTGAGAAATAATTGTGGATTTTTATGATAGATTGAAGTCTTCTACAAAAGGTTATGCTACTATGAACTATGAGTTCAAACATTACAGAAAGTCAGATTTGCTAAGGTTGGATATTTTTATCAACTGAGAAAGAGTGGAGGCCTTTAGTCTTGTTGCACACAAGGACAAGGCTTACAATGTTGGTAGGGACATTGTGGTGAAGTTGAAAGAGTTTATTCCAAAGCACATGTTTCCTATACCACTGCAAGCCGGAATTGGGGCTAAAATTATTGCTAGAGAAAATATTTCTGCTATGAAAAAAGATGTTTTGGCTAAGTGTTATGGTTGAGATGTTTCTAGGAAAAGGAAGTTGCTTCAAAAGCAAAAGGAGTGAAAGAAAAAGATGAAACAGATGTGAAGAGTTTCTGTGCCTAGTGATATTTTTATCAAAATGGTGACTAGATAAAACTTATTTTTGAATTTCTTTTATATTATATAGCAAACAAAAGGGCAGTTAGGTAACACCAAAACTGCTTTTTTGTTGTTTTTTATTCAAAGTTATATATGTAATCAATTAGATTATAGTGTTTTATTCATTTGTAATTTCATTCAATGAAATCATCCAAACTCAATACAATTTTTTCATAATTATCTTTTATATCAATTAGATTTTCAAATTCTCTTTTTCTGTTTTTTTCAGAATCGATTATGTAAGCTACTTGAATATATTTTATATCTCAGTTTTTTTCTACAATAAAATCTATTTCATTTTCTTTTATTTTTCAAATATTGATTTTGTATGAATGTGATTTGAAACGTAAAAATACAATGTTTTCAATGATTTTTCATATATCAACTTGTTTGTAACCACCAAGCAATACATTTCTTATTCAAATATCTGTAAAATAGTATTTGTCATTTATTTCAAATATTTTTTTTCAGATTATATCTTTTCTTTTTACTTTATTTATTAGGACTACATTACATGCATGATTTATATAATCCAAAATTTTATTTGTTCAAATTTTTATTTTTTTAGATTTAATATATTTTGAAATATTATTTGCAGTAAATAAACTTCATATATTATCTGACAAAAATAATATTAATTTTTCTAGAAAATCAATATTTCTTATATTGTATCTTTTTACAATATCTTTGAGTATAATAGTATTATAAATACTTTTTATATAATCAAAAACAACCTCATCTTCTAATTTCAAATTTATTAGAAATGGTAGTCCTCAATATTTTATATATTTTAGAAAAGTTTCTTTGGATTTCTCTAGTTTATGAAATTCTAGAAATTCTTTGAAAGTTAAAGGATATATTTCAAATTCAATGTATCTTCCTGTTAAATATGAAGCAATTTCGCTTGATAGCATATTTGCATTACATCCACTAATGTATATATCATAATTTCATAAAGCTTGTAAATCTCTAAGTGCTTTTTCAAATCCAGTAATATCCTGAATTTCATCTATAAATATATATTTTTTTATATTCTGATTATCTTTATTTATATAATCTAGAAGATCTTGATAATTGTTTATATAGTCAAATTCATTAAGTTCTTTGTTAATATATATTATTTGTTCATCTTTTATTCAATAATTATTTTTCAATAAATCTATTATTTGTAATAGTATATATGATTTACCAACTCTTCTTTGACCAATCAAAACTTTAATAATGTCTTTATTAATAAAGGGCTTGATCTTGTTTATATAAATTTCTCTTTTATAATAAGTTTTCATTATACTGAATAAAAACTAAAAAATCTGATATGTTTTCAGTATACTGAAAAGATTTATTAAATTAAATATATTTTGTTGATTTTTTTCGTCATCATTATCAAATGATAATTATTGTTATAGAAAAAGAAAGATTTATATTACACAATTATTATTTAGATTGCTTCGTCGCATTGCTCCTCGCAATGACGGTAGAGTGATAGGAGATTGGAGTGGATTATTAATCTCAAAATAATTATAATTATTTTGACTCACAAAAAAAGGCCGGAGATATACTCCGGCCAGCTGGGATATCCAGCTTTGTTTCAATAGATTTGCTTCTTAATAAGCTTTTATCATGTAATCAAGTAGTAGATTTTTCGACTAACTGTCCTCACCTTTGAAGTGATACGCGGCAAAAATCAACTCTACCTCCTTATCATGAGTTGTCAGGTTGTAATTGACTTTCCACCCATTTGACTTAACCTAAGAATAGTTCAAGAATTTCAAACTAAAACTTAACTTAACTCCTTTTTTACTGGTTGGGGTTAATTTCCTAACATACATATTAGCACCACTTCATTGCACATGCTTCCACATGCAAGAATTTTCCCCACGTAACAGAAGTTAAAGTGTTTCCGAAACAGTGGTGCTGTATAAAAATCTTATATTCATTTAAAAATAAATTGCAATACTTTTTTATATAATTCTTGTATTTTATACATATTGAATATATTAAACATAATTTTTATAATTTGTACTATTACATTGTCTTAATTGTCAAGCAAAAACCGACACTATTTAATATAAGTAAGAGAAGTAGAGT
>JAZHDC010000175.1:0-13228 GCA_036541305.1 Candidatus Absconditabacteria bacterium | reverse complement strand
AAAAACTCCTTTAGAAGAGCTAGATGTAGACTGATGAATAAAATGAACAGGGGAGGTTTGTGGAAAATATAGTGGAATATATTGAACGATAGATAGTTATTGTATATGAGCTCAACCATTAGAAATATGAGAATTAAAAGATAATAAACGATGTAAGGTAAGTTGAAATAAAATAGATTGTATATATGATATGCCATTTACTTTTAGTTGGAAGATAGGTGAGTATTGAGGTTGTGATAAAACATGTTGATGATGAACACAAACAAGAAGCGTAGAATGTAAAAGAAATGATAATAAAATAGTAGCAGATAGTTATTGTTCTGAATCTAAACCAGATGAAAGTAAAGTATGTAATACACAAGTGTGTGCTGTTAAGACTATTTTGGCACAGAATTTGAATATTAATAAAAGTTGATCATGGTCGACAGTCTTACAATGACCAAATGTAAATCTTTGATGAGCTACTTCTTGATATTTTCTAGTCCAATTTTCTTGGAGTCCATCAATAAAATGATGATGATGTCCGAATTCTCGATCTTATGCAAGGCCTTTTGTTATTATTGACTGAGTTAAAAACTATATTTCTGCTCACCGGGATGGAAGAAATACAACTTATAGTTATGTAAAATACAAAGAATTTACGATTTCTAATCCTAATGTAAAAGCATGAATTGATGTTAAAAGTAGGTATGGAAATAGATGATCAGCAGTTAATGTAAACAAAATCATATATTATCCTACAAAAGAGTTAATGTTAAAAGATTATCCTTCAGCTGGATTATGAAGTCACTATAATTGATGTGATAATAGCTGAGTTTGAGCAAATCCATAATTGTTAGAGTTTTTAATTAATTATATATAAATTTAATATTGAAGATTGATTTATTATTTATGATGGATAAAGTTATTTAATTGTGTACTAAAAGATGACTAATTACAAGAACCAAATATTTTCAAAATTACACTAAATGAGTATCAAGATGACTATGAATATTTTTGGCATTAGTAATAATGATATGATAAAGTAGAGCATTAGATATTACCACTAGTGCAACAAACAATTACATATATAAAGAAAATGTATTTTACGGCTGATTGAGTGTCACCAGATGTAGAATGAAATAATTGAAAATATTATAATTGTAATTTTTCTCTTTGGGCAAGATAAAAATCTATATAGTTAATTTCTTTTCAAATATCTTTTTTAGTAGATTCAACGGTAGATTTCATTCTTGTAAGTAAGTTTTGTGGAAAAATTTCAATCATTCAGTTTTATTATCAAAATTAGAAAGCACATAATTTTGTAGTTCCCAAGTAAGTTTATTTCATACTAAATAACACATTGGGTATCATCTTTCCTGGCTATACCAGTTTAGTTCTCATTCAGCTCTTGCTGATGAAAAATTTGTTACTTTTATCAACAAATCTTTTGCTTTATCAAATTGTGTTTGTCATTGTGGAGTATATCATTCAATTATATTTAAATATTTTTCATTTCCCGTCATAAAGTACAAGTCTATAGCAACTCTAGCTCAAAGTCTTGCAAAATCTGATAATGCAATCAATGTGTATTCATCTTTAATTTCTTCCCCAATAAATCAAATATCAGTCATAACTCATTCTAAGTAAGTAGTTCGACCTTCAGCATGAACATTATTGTTGTAAAGTTTTCTTACAATTGATGGATTTTCATAAGCATTAGCAAATTGAAGGTGATGTCAAGGAATTCATTCGTGGATCATAGTGTTTGTTATCATTAGCGAGTTTTGATCAGATTGTCTTCATTCATCTATAGTTAGATATACAGAACTTGTTTTTGGTCAATTTTCAAATGGAGCTGGAGGATTCATTGCACCTACTGGAATAGAGGGAATCAAATAAGAAGGTGTTTTCATAATTAATAGTTTGTGTTCTTTTGGATACACAAATAAATCAGTTTTATTCAAAAAATCAGTAATTTTTTCTTGATTCATTTTGTAGTAATCAAGGATTTTTTCAGTTGGTACAGAGTATAAATTTTTTATGTATACGATCAATTCGTCTTGAGTTGTTGAAGAATCTAGTTTGTATTTTTCAATTAAATTGTTTTTAAGGGACTTGATGTTAGCGTTGTTAGACTCATAGAATGATTTTGCAATTTGAAATAGTTGTTCAGTATTGTAATCTATTCAATTAAGTTTTATTAGTTCACTTGTTTTTTCTTCTCAAATACTAAAATCTGTAATTTCTTCAAGATTATTCAAAAATCTAATATATTCGTTAATTGACTCTTTTGTAGTTTGAATATTGTTTTTCATAGATTCAATTTTTTCAAACTTATTTTCCATAGCCCAATTTGTAATTGAGTCAAATAGTTCTTGAAGTCAAGTTAGTTCTTCAATTTCTATATTTTTCCAGCGGTTTAGTGTTTTTTTTAGTAATCACTTATATGAAATGATTACTTGAGGCATTTTTTCTATTCTACTAGCAATGTTATCTAATCTAATAATTGGTTGTCTAGGGTCTTGAATAAACAAGTATAACAATGAATTTATTAAATAATGTCATAATCTTGGGCGTTGTTCATAGTCAAAAAGTCTGTTGTATTCAAGAGTATTGAAAAATATGGATTTTTTTAGTTCCAATTCCATTAGTTCATAGTCAATTTGTTCATCAAAAGATAATGTATCTTTGTTTATGGATTCTAGCTGTGACAATAAATCTTTAGTTATGTGAATTTCATTGTTTATATATTCTATATCTATTATGTCTAGTAAATCATCTTTTTCATGGATTCAATAACTAGTATTACTAATTGCAAGAGATGTGATGTGATCTTTATATTTTATAACAAATTGTTCATAATTCATAGTAATTTCTTTAGAATTTAAAACTTTTTATTTCTTTGTCTGCTTGTCTTGATATGTCTCTTTCTTTGATAGCTTGCTTTTTTTCTACTTTTTTCTTTAGTTTTCCTAGTCATAATTCCAGCTTTATAAATCATCTTCTATTTATATAAATGCTTAATACTACCAATACTAATCAAGTTTTCGTAGTTCTTTCTGCTAGTTTAGATACTTCTCGTTTTTTTAGTAATAGTTTTCTTTTTCATTTTGGTTCATAATGAGGCGCAAGATTTGCAGGAGTTTTTTTGTACAAAGGGATGTCAATATTAGTGACATACCATTCTCAATCATATAATTTTACAATAGAGTCTTTTATATTTATATTTCATGTTTTGATTGATTTTACTTCGTGTCACAACAAAACTATTCCAGCTTCAAATCTGTCAGTAATTTCATAGTTGAAAAATACAGGTTTGTTTTTACTTATTATTTTCATTTTAATATTCTTTATAAAGTTACTATAATATACAGTATTTTATCTATAAATCAAGAAAAATTCATTTTGAATGCAAGTATAATTTAAATATTATCATTTCTTATTGAAAATTCAAAATAATCCTTTATATTTGAAAATAGAAATAGCAATAGCGATTGCGATAGTTGATGATTATTTTCCTATGCACCAATGCTATCTGCTAATAATGAATTAATCTTATAAACTACTCTTTGTTATCCAAATAACTATATTCAAAAGGTTTTAATTAATAATTATTGTTATGAAAATAATGTTAAAGGAATTCTTATTTAAAAACTATATCAAAATAATAATATTATTTGTTTTGATGTTTTTTTTGCTACTTACAAAGCCATTCTTTATAAGATATTACAACCAATCAAGTGTCTTTACCAAAATTTTTTCCAACAAAACTACTATTGACTCAAAAATATCCAACAAAGAATCTATTAAGCTTCCTTTAGAGTCTTTACCTATTCAAGATAATCTTGATAATATTGAAGAATTATCCAAATCTGTTGGCTTTTCTCCAAACTTCAATTCTAAATTGAAAAATTATATTGCTAATTTAAATATTTTACAATGAAATTATGAAAAGTGAAAATCTTTACTAACTTGAGATGATTGGTCATATTATTTTAATTTGTGAAACATTTGATTATTTAAATGATTCGATTTGTTGCAATTAGATGATATTGCACAAGTTGAAAACTGATTTCAAGAGTTTCAATCTTCTTTGAGAAATTATAATGTATCACAGCAGCTTTTGTTAACTTGATCTAGTGATCAAATCAAAATACAAACAAACAAATCTTTGGTTGAGTGATTTAGACATTTAGCTTGATTGAAAATATGTACTGATTTATTTCAAAATATATTCAATAAGTTCAATGAATCTTTCTCAAAAATGAAAAAATTATTAGAATTATTTGAAAACGAAGTAAACTATTTGGAGAATTTAGTAAGATCAACTAAAGACAAAGAACTTCAGCAATGTTTATTACAAATGAGAAAAGAAATCCTTACTTCACAAGCCAATGTAATGAACTTTGAGTCTGATCTCAAAAGTATGGAAAAAGATGCTAAAAAACTGCAAGATGAAAAATTGAAGGAACCAGTAGATTGTACCTTGGAAAAAGACGATATTTCAATATCAATTTTATCAGTAATTGAGAATATTGTGAAAATAGTAGATGAGTATATAAAGCAGAATACTTTATTGTCATGAATATTGGAAAAGTGAGATATCGACCAGATTCAAGCATTGTGTGAGCAGGCTCAAAACAACCAAAATAATTCAGATTCAGACACTCAACTTGACCAAGAAATGCAGAAATTAAAAGATAATTTAAATAAAGAAAGTCAAAATCAGCCACAACTTAAGCCTGATGAACAGTGAAAACCACAAGAAGACCAACCTGAGCAAGAGCAGTATACTTGAGCTCAAGATATGGATTTACACTATGATATTGATGAGAATAATTTACAAAGGTTGTTTGATGCAGTGGAAAGTCGTTGAGATTCTTGGCTTTATGAGATGGAGAATTTAAAATGACAAAGACGTTATGATCCAGAGCCATATCTGAGAAGATTGTTCAAGGATTTTTATGGAAATATAGAGGATTTTGTGTCAGGTTCTGAGGCAATGAACCAGCAAGATTGGTAGAAATTTATAATTAATCATTTGCAATTAGAAAATAAATAATTACTATGATTTCAATATTTGATATCCAATTTTGACCCTAATGAAAACATTTTGATTCAAGAAACCTACTAGAAAACATTACAATTTCAAACATATGCTAAATATTAGTCCTGTTTTTTTGGTTATGTTGATTTTTTCTTTTAGTTTTTTTTGTATGATAAATAGAGTTAGTAGTGTTTTGTGATCAGTGACACAACTTTCAGAGTTGAAAGATAATTTGAAAGATATGGCTATTATGGTCTTCCCTACTGATAAAAAAATGTCAGAAAGTTTGATTTCTTTGAGGTCGATTATTGAAAGTCATGAACAATGAAAAAATATTTTTCAGTCAAATGAAGCAGATATTTATTATTTGATAAAATATTTTCAGTCTAAATTAGATGATGTAGAGTCTTTAGAGTCTTTAATCCAAAAGTTTGCTGGGAAAGACTTTAGTATATGATTGAATAAGTACAAACCATTTTTGGAGACTTTTGGAGAAATGCTAAATTACAAAGACGATCTATTTTCATTGTTGTGAAAAGATTGACAACAAAAATATATGGTCGTACTGCAAAACACATGAGAAAAAAGACCAAACTGATGATTTTTTGGTTCATTTGCGTTATTGACTTTGAATTGAACAAAATTCGATGTAGAGGTTATTGATAGCTACAAATTACTTTATTTGAACCCGTCTGCAAAAGTGCAAACTCCAAGTTGGGCAAGTGATATTGTACCAGACTCAAATTTTGGATTTATCTCTTCCAACAAATTTGGATTTACAGATATGGATGGTAAAAATCTAAAAGAAATATACGAAGAAGTCTATCCAGACCAAAAGATAAGATGAGTTATTTTTGTAAAATCTGATTATTTTGAAGAAATTATACCAGGATTTACTGAGAAATTATACGAATGGCAATTTGTGAATGCCTCAGTAGATTTGATTAGAGGAGAGGACATTATCAACAAAAAAGAAATATACCTTACAGAAGTAAATCAGTTTTTACAAAATCAAAAAATTCAAATATTGAAAAATATGATCGAGAAGTTTACATTGCTTTGAGATGAAAATCATATAAATGCTTATTTTACAGATATTTCTGATGATTTTCAAAAATTTTTGTATAGTAAATGATACATCAATCTTTATGATACCAATAAAGCTTATTTTTGGGATAAAAACATATGATTCAATAAGATAGATAGATTTGTGAAAAAGACAATATTTGTAGAGGATGAATTAGGAAATCTTATAATAGATGAGTTTGGAGATATTATTGATGTACAAAAATTAACTCCTTGAAAGTATAACTTCAAGGTTGTGTATGATTTGAATATACCTCAGTCTTACATTGATTTGTTGAATAGTTTAAGTGAAAAATATGATATAGAGCTTACTGATAGAGAAGATGTAATCTTATGATTGAGAGTTTATTGGGATAATGAGTGAATGATTTACTTGCCACCAAATTTCAAAGTAAGCAAAGTAGTAGGTTCCCCATACGAACACAAAATTTTCCAAACTACTTTTTCAAGTAATTTAAAATTTGCTATAAAAAGCACAAGAAACAATGTAATGAGATACGTACAATTTGATGTAGAGGTAGAATAATATAGTGCATTGCAATTGCAATAGAATATAGAAAATTGTATTAATAATCCACCACAATCCCCAATCCCCAATTGCTATCGCAATTTAGCGGATAGCGATAGTAAATTGTACATAGTATTAATAATCCACCACAATCTCCAATCTCCTATCGCTATTGCTATTGCTATTTTGGATTTGGATGAGGATGACGATTAGGATTAGGGGCAGTATAATTATTTGTACCTCGAACTTGAACTGGGTACTAGAACTAACACAGTTTTAGTTTGAGTTCAAGTGTAAGTTCAAGGGATATGATAATTGTTCGAATAACCTCGAACTGAGTACAAAGTACTAAATACTGAGTAATATTGCGAAGCAATATGAGATTTCTCCACTCCTTTTTGTCGGTGGAAATGACAATACTCTGTCATCTCGAGCGAAGTCGAGAGATCCCAATTATTATTAAATAATAATTATCCACTTGTAGGGACACACCAGATTAGCAGATTGCAATGGTAAATAGTAAATTGTAGTTATAAGAACACAATCTCCTATCGCAATCGCAATATCCTAGATTGCAATTCATAACAATATTTAATCAACTGCAATCTTCCTTCTCCAATCGCTATTGCTATTGCTATTTTGGATTTGGATGAGGATGACGATTAGGATTAGGGGCAGTATAATTATTAGAACCTCTAACTTGAACTGAGTATTAACTACTTAGTACTAATTGTTCATACTAATATTTATCCACAATTATTGTACTCTTTCAATATTTACTCAAATATTTTTTAGATTTTCTTCAATGTTATCGTATCATCTTAGAATAATGTCTTCATTAGTAATATATGTTTCTCACTCAGCCATAATTCCTGCCAAAATCATTGCTCATCCTCATCTAAGATCTGTAGTTGCAACATATCCTCATCTAAGTTTTGATGGTCAAATAATAATTGCTTGATGAGGGTTTAGTATTTCAATATTTGCACCTAGATTTTCCAGTTCTGCTAAATAAGCAAATCTTCATTCAAATAAAGTTTCAAATATTTTACTTATTCATTTTGTTTGAGTAAGTAATGTTCCAAATAATGATTGCAAATCAGTAGCAAATCATGGAAAAATCATAGTTTGTAGTTTTGCTGCTTTGTAGTTTTCTTTGTTATAAGAGTTTACTTTTACTGAGTTTTCATCTATAATTTGGAAATTTACTCAGATTTTTTTTGCAAAGTTGAATACAGATTCCAAATCTTTTACTTGAAAGTCTTTGATTATCAATTCACTATTGTCTGCTCATGCTCCTATTGCAAAATATGTTCCAGCTTGTATATAATCTCCAATAATTTTGAACTGTGTATCTGGAATTTTTATTTCAGATCTTTTTATAGTGATACTATGGTCATAATTAATAATAATATCTGCACCAATTAGTCTCAAATAGTCGATTAAGTTAATTACATGTGGTTCAATAGCTACTTGATGAATTTCTACTTCAGTGTCAAAGTTTTGTGAAAAAGCAAGGAATGTTATCAATGATTCTGTGGCAGTTACGCTAAATTCCTGTAAAACTATTTTTTTATTTGATTTGCTAACAAGTTCATAGGTTTTCAACTTATCGTCAGTTACCTTTACACCTGCTTGAACAAGGGCATCATCAAAAGTTCATAAAGGCCTTTTTCCTATTTTACATCATCCACTTCCACAAAATACTACTTTTCAATATTTTACTAATCATAGAGGAATAAGTAATATTGATGCTCTAATCTTAGATACTTCAGGATAAGATAAATCTAAGTATCCATTGGATTCTTGAAGAGATTTGGTAGCGATTTCACTTAACATCTTTAGATCTTTTATATCTGGAAGATTTGTCAATTCCACTTTATTGTCTGCTATAAAATTTGCTGCTACTATTGGTAATGCAGCATTTTTACTACCTGATATACTTACTTGTCATTTCAATCCACTTGAATACTTGATTTTGAACATAGGTTTAACTTAGTTGTAAAATATAAGTCTAATTTATAATTAAATCAAATTATAATTCAAATGAAATTTATAGATAATAATCAATTTTATAATTTATTTTACTCAAAAAATAATAACAATAATTATACAGATATGCTATAATATAGTGTGAATTCTTTTCAATACCAAAAAAGATTGATAATTGATTTCAAATTTATATAATTAATATACATTTAATAGTTAAATTTTCTATAATGGCAAAAAAACTAAAGAAATTCCTAAAATCATTTACTTTTATTGAGCTAATCATTGTAATAGCAGTCATAGCGGTTCTCTGAGCTTCAGCGTTTCTAGTACTTTCTCAGTGGATGAGTAAAAGTAGAGATAGTAGAAAGATTGCTGATTTGTGAACAATCGACACAGCTATCAATGTAAGCTATACAAGTAAAGATATTCTACCAAAACCTGACAATAAATCAGATATAATATTTTGAGGGGCAAAGGTTTGGGAGCTAGGGTTTTTCTGAGATGAGGCAGTAAGTCAGATTGGGGGAGCTTTGACAAAGACACCATCTGACCCGACCACTAAAGCTTGGTATAGATATGCAGTATGGAACAATAAATACCAACTGTGAACTATTATAGAAAATGAAAACTTTTCAAAATATACGAATAGAGTATACGCACAAAGCTACTTTACTAAAGTTCAATGAAACTACAACCAATCAATAATTTTAGCTAAAATATGAACAGAAGATGTAATTATTCCTGCACCAAGTTTGATTGTAGATGAGTTTGAGTGAGAACAAAAAATATTAGAAGAAGAGTACTTTTGGACAAATAAGAATAGTTATAAATTATGAGAAAATCAAAATAATAAACTGAAAGTACAAACATTATTTTCATGAGATATAAATACTTTGAAAGATCCTGACTCTTTCAACGAATTCAAAACTAAGTTTGCAGAAACATATAGTGGAACATTTTATATGAAAGAGTTAACTCCAGATTTGGAATCAGAAAAAATAGAAGAAATAGTAAGTGCAGAGTTGAAAAAAGTAAGCACCCAAAATGTAACAGTGCAGTATTTAAGTTGTACATCTACTATTAATAGTCAAAGTTCAATTACTAGTATTGATATAGATTTCAATATTCCTACTACTGAGCATGGATCAACATTTAATCTAAATAAAACTGTAATCGAGAATAATTGAACTTTCAAGTATACTTTACAATGAAAATGTAATAATTGAATTTTTGAAAATATTGTTTTAGGAGATCCTGAATTACAATTTTGCAATACTGATTTTGCTGATTTAGATTGACAATGTTTGGCTACTTATTGGAGTTGAGATGTTGCTTCTTGATTTAGTTTCGTGAATTATTGACAGCAAGTTTATCCGAAAAGTTGTAAAGAGATGGTTGATAGTAGCACAATCGATTATAAAATATGAAACACACAACCATATGATTGAACTAAATTTTTAGATTGAACTTATTGGATAAAAACTAATGATGCTGATGCCTTCAAAACTTACTGTGATATGACAATTGATTGAGGTGGTTGGACATTAGTGGCAACTTTAGATAAGACTTGACAAGCAGCAACTAATTGGCTCTATGCTGAAACTAATATAAATAATTTATGAAAAGTAGTCGGAATAGTGGATGCAAGTATAAGTAGCTCTATGCTACAATGAATTCAACCAACAGAATTTAGATGGCATCCTGCAGATTGATCAAATAACATTAATTTGAATAAGTATTTTTATATAAAACCAGATTATGCTTTAGATTACACCAAACTTTTTAGTGCAAACAATCAAACTCCTAGAACGAATGTAGCCAAACATACTTATTATTGGACAAATAATTGATGATTAAATAAATGGATAGGGCGGACCAATCTTGAAAAAAGTTATTTGATGTATTATCGTGATTGAACAAGTTGTTCATGAAAACCATGCTGAGTTTTTGATTTTGATATATATACTACATGATCAGCTGATGTGGCACATTGGGATAGAGTGTGAGAAGCTTGGTGAACTTATACTTGAATAAAAGGTGGGTCAACTTACAACACTTTTTCTTGTTGACAATGAACAGATGATACAAGCTATAATGTTAACTTTGGAGTTTATTCTGGGAAATTGTGTAATAATTCTACTCAATTTACTTCTCATTTTGCACAGTGAGCTAGATGACTATGAATCTTTGTAAGATAATATTTATTATATAAATTATATAAATGGCAAAAAAACTAAAGAAATTCCTAAAATCATTTACTTTAATTGAGCTAATCATTGTAATAGCAGTCATTGCGGTTCTCTGAGCTTCTGCATTTCTTATGCTTTCTCAATGGATGAGCAAGTCTAGAGATAGTAGAAAGATTGCTGATCTGTGAACCATTGATACAGCCATTAGTATTAGTATTACTAGTAATGATAAATTACCGACTCCTGACAATCTTACAAAAGTAATGTTTTCAGGAAATCGAATATGGGATGTAGGTTACTTTGGAGACGAAGCAGTAGAGGAGATTGGATGAGCATTGACAAAAACCCCAATTGACCCAACCACCAAAGAAAGATACAGATATGCTCAGTGGGCAAATAAAAAATATCAGTTATGAACAATAATTGAGAATGAACAATTTTCAAAATACATAAGCAGGGCATACGCTCAAAAATACTTTACTAAATTACAATGAAATTATAATCAAACAATAATTGTAGCTAAAATAGATAATGTAGATACAATATTGCCAGTACCAAGTCTTATAGTAGATAAGTATGAATGAGAAGAAAAAGTATTAGGTGAAGAACACTTTTGGACTAATAAAAGTAGCTATAATCTTTGATGAAATCAGTCTACCAAACTAAAAGTACAATCACTATATTCAGGTGATATAAGTAAGTTATCAGATACAACAAGTACTGAATTTACTCTGTTTATAAATAATTTTGAAAAAGTATATACTGGAACTAATTTTGTAAATGTCTTAAATAATAATCAATCAGAAGATGAAATAAAAGTAGCAGTTGCTCAAGAACTAAGCAAAGTATCATCCCAACCAGTATCAGTATTATTTTTAACATGTGAAGGATACAATCATTGAGCAAAAGTAGACTTTTACAAACAAGAAACAGTATGATTTGGAGATAGTTGTGATAGTATAAAAGCACAATTTGAATGTAATAACTGAAACTGGATTTGAGAAAATAAATCTGAATATACAAAAACTAGTTGTAATGTAAATCTACCAGCACAGTGCGATGGGAATGACCACTGAACTGTAAAAGATTTCTATAGCGTGGATAGTGTTTCTTTTGGACAAAACTGTAATTCTAATTTGAAATCATTTACTTGTGAAAATTGAGTTTGGAAAGATTGAGAGAATAATGGAGATACAATTACTTATCAATATTCAAGTTGTGTAGTATGAGATCCAATAGATTGTACTGCTACAAATATTGTAAAAAAATCTTTAAACAACTTAGATATTACTTTTGATATTGCTGCTACTTTACATTGACAAAGTTTTGAGAAAGCAAAAATAATAACTGAAAATAATTGAACTTACGAATATACTCTAGTATGAGATTGTAGTAATGGAACATACCAAGAAGTAAACTTGTCAGAACCAGTAAATAAATGATGTAATGAGGGTTATGACCAAGTAGGAAATAGCTGTGTACCAAAAAATTGTGATGCAAGTGTACAAACAGTCAACTCTCGCACTTACAATGTATTAGCTATGAATAATTGATGAAATGCTACAATTACTACAAATTCAATTTCAATATCTAATTGAACAATTACTTATGCACAAACATTTAGTTGTAATTTGTGAATAGTAAATACTTCTTGAGATGAAATTACAAACAGCCCAATATGTGATTCATGATATAGTGTAAGTGGAAATAATTGTGTTCCAAGTAACTGTAATGCTTCTACAAAAACAGTAAATTGACATACTTATTCTGTATCAGAATCTAATCATTGAGATACACTACAAGTAGTGTCAACTTCAAATTCAACATCTAACTGATCAATATACTTCAAAAATAGTTTTAATTGTAATTATTGAAATGTAACTGCAACTTGAACTGAAACTATAAATAATGTTACTTGCGAAAGTTGATACACTGCTTATTATGATGGATGTGAAAAATCTACCCTTATGAATTCTATTATATGATATTGGTCATTTGATGAAGCTAGTTGAAATTATGCAAAAGATAAAATTAATAACACAAACCATTTAGATTTAACTAATTCAAATCAATACCCTTGAAGTTGGGTAACAGGTAAAAGATCATCAAGTGCATATAGATTTAACTGAGTTGGTTGGTTGAGAACAAGCGGTTTATTATTTGCTGCACCAGTTAAAACTATTAGTTTTTGGTATAAAATACCTTCCACCGCAAATTATGCTTGAACTGTTTTGTCATTTGAGCATTCTTCGAACTCTAACAAGGAAGTTAATTTATGACAAAATGTAAATTATTATTGATTAAGCACTTGTGCTGTTTATACTTCTCCACATTTAATTAGTTATTGAACACCAATTAATGATACAAATTGGCATTTCATGAGTTTTTCTTTGACTTCCAATGCTATAATATGCGTAGATTGAA
>JAZHDC010000174.1:0-13305 GCA_036541305.1 Candidatus Absconditabacteria bacterium | reverse complement strand
AAAATGAAAACTTTTCAAAATATACGAATAGAGTATACGCACAAAGCTACTTTACCAAAGTACAATGAAACTACAACCAATCAATTATTGTAGCTAAAATATGATCAGACGATGTAATTATTTCAGCACCAAGTTTGATAGTGGATGAATTTACAGGTACAAACTATGATTTGGAAGAAGAGTTTTTTTGGACAAATAAGAATAGTTATGATATGTGAAAAATACAGAATAATAAGTTGCAAGTGCAAACATTGTTTTCTTGAGATATAAGTAGTCTAGTAGATCCTGAAACTTTTGATGAATTTAAGACGAAATTTTCAAATACTTATAGCTGAACTGTTTATATGAAAGAGTTAACTCCAGATTTGGAACCAGCCAAGATAGAAGAAATAGTAAGTGCAGAGTTGAAAAAAGTAAGCACTCAAAATATAACAGTGCAGTATCTAAGTTGTACATCTGCTACTAATAGTCAAAGTTCTATTACCAGTATTGATATGGATTTCAATATCCCAATAACTGAGCATGGAAAAATATTTAGCATAAATAATACTGTAAATGAGAATAACTGATTATTCAAGTATATTTTACAATGAAAATGTAATAATTGAATTTTTGAAAATATTGTTTTGTCGCCTCCAATCTTGCAAGTATGTAATACAAATTATGAAGAAGTTGATTCACATTGTATAGAAACTCGTTGGACATGAGATGCTACTAATTGATATAGTTTTATGAAAAAGTGATCGCAAGTTTATCCAAAAAGTTGTAATGATCTACTTGTAAGTGATACTCCTGCTTTCAATATCGGAGATAATAATGCTTATAATTGAACAAAATTTACTGATTGAATATATTGGATAAAACCAGATGCTAATGCAGCATACAAAGTATATTGTGATATGACTACAGAGTGATGAGGTTGGACTTGGATTATCAAGAAAAAAGTTCAACGGTCTACTTGGAATCCATCGATTTTAAGTTGAGTTCCTAGTGATGATAATTATTCAATCTTTTCTAAATTAGGATGAATTGTTTTTGATTCATTTCTTTTACAAGATTTATGATGAAATAATAATATAATATTTGAAAAAACAGTAGAAAATACTGAATACAGTAGCTGGATTACTCATATTTGAAATAGTTGATGAAGAAATGTGTATTTATGATTTTGAAATACTTCACGGTCGCAATATAGATGACTTTATTTTAGAGTTAATTCTACAAATTGATCGCAAACTAGTTGAACTTGGTGTGGTACAAATTCATGAATTCGATGACAAACTTGAGGAGACGCTTCTTGATGTCATTATAATTCTATCAATTACTACCGAACATCCAATGTTTGAGAAAGTGCTGCTAGATCTTGAAATAGTGTTGCTACTTTACCTGCTTGAAAAACTCACTTGATTCTTATGGTTAAGTAATAACTATAATTATTTAAATGATTAATGTATTATATATTTATTTTAAAATAATCAAATGTCAAAACAATTACAAAAACTACTAAAATCATTTACACTTATTGAATTGATTATTGTAATAGCAATAATTGCAGTACTTTGAGCAACTGCATTTTTGCTACTTACACAGTGGATGAGTAAATGAAGGGATGCACAGAGAATATCTGATTTGTCTACTATCAAAACTGCGTTAGATATTGCATTATCTAAGAATGATGAGCTACCTCTACCAGATGAAAACAATGTTTTGCTATATTCGTGAACGGAGATACTAAATCAGGGTAAGTTTGGGGAAAGTGTAGTAAAATCAATATGAACTTTGAATAAAGTTCCTAAAGATAGAGTTCATTGAGAGTATGAATATACTTTGCTTTATGACAAAAAAAATTATAGAGTTAGAGCAAATATGGAAAATAAACAATATCAGTTATCATATTTGAGTAGAGTAAAAGCAAGTGATGAGGCATATAGATTTGTGTGAAAAGATCTAAAAGCAGTAGTGGTTAAAGAAATGTTTATTTATCTTCCAAGTATGTTTATTACTTGATATGTATGATGAGAATATGACTTATATAATAGTTGATTTAATGTTTTTGTGTGAGAAAAGTCGTGAGAGTATAAGTCTGGATTCGCATTGCCGATAACTAATATTGATGCAGTTAAAGTCAAATTATGAACTCTGTGATTGGAAGAGGCTGAGATAAGTCAGATAATAGCACAATGAACTGGTCAACCTCAAATAGTTGTGGAAGCTAAGTGTAATTGAACACTACCTGAAAATGCAGTGTTGAATGGAACTGTGAAATCTTGAGAAAGTTGGACTTATAGTGAAATAGGTTGAGATTGTAAATTTAAGTGTAAAGAATTATACTCTTATGAATTTTGAAATTGTATAATACCAAGTAGAGTAGAATGAAGTGAGATTGACTGATATGAATTTTTTGAAAATTGAATACAAGTTTATCCAAAAAGTTGTAATGATTTGATTGAAAGTAATGCTTTTGATTTTAAGATTAGCTGACCATGGA
The DNA here is from genome assembly GCA_036541305.1 of Candidatus Absconditabacteria bacterium. Taxonomy (GTDB): domain Bacteria; phylum Patescibacteriota; class Gracilibacteria; order Absconditabacterales; family Absconditicoccaceae; genus JAZHDC01. The sequence continues at coordinate 10,817 of JAZHDC010000174.1, read as the reverse complement.
ATGGTACAAAGTTTCAAGATTGAGTTTATCGAATAAAGCCAAACACTAATCCTGCCTTCAAAGTATATTGTGATATGACAAAAGATTTATGAGGTTGGACACTTTGTTTTTCCAATGCTAATCAAAAGAAATGAGATACTTTGGAAGATTGATTTGATTTTATGAACACCAAATGGACTAGTTGAAATTCTAATAATTATAAATTTTTTAGTTGAGATGAAGTTAGTTGATATTGAAATTTTTGTAATGAGTTATCTTTTTGAAAGGTTTATAGTAAAGTTTTGACAAATTTAAATACTGAAATTTTTTCAACAAGTATTATGGATATAAATTCTAATGCATTTGTATCTGGAAAGAATTCATATTCAAGTTGAAATAATCATATTGGGATATGGCATAGAAGTGTACTTGAACCTAAGTATTTTGCATGATTATCTTGTGCAGAAACTTCAAATTCATACACTCATTGAACAGTTCTATGTATTTCAAATGGAAGTAAATATCAAATGATATCTTGAAATGTTAATTGAAATTCTTCTACCTATTGAAAACATTGAGATCGGATGTGTAAATTAAGTACTGTATGTTGAATATCTACAAATGTAGTTCAATTATATGTAAAGTAAATTCAGTATTAATTATTTTTTCGAGAATACTTAAATATTTTTAATTGATTTGTTTATATTGAATTTAATAATAGCCTTATTATTTAAAGATAATTTTTTCTACAAACTATTGAAATTGATTATAAAATTTGTATAAATTGCAGATATTTTATTGTTAAAAATTAATTATGAATTCACAAGATATTAGAAATAAGTTTATTGAATTTTTCCAAACAAAAGATCACTCTTATATTCCTTCTGCACCTTGTATTCCAGAAAATGATCCTACAGTACTTTTCAATACTGCATGAATGCAACCATTAGTGCCATACTTGCTTTGAGAAAAACATCCTTTGTGAAAAAGAATAGTAGATTATCAAAAATGTATTAGAACTAATGATATTGAAGATGTATGAGATAACACTCATTTGACTTTTTTTGAAATGCTTGGAAATTGGTCTTTGTGAGATTATTTCAAAAAGGATAGTATTGCTTGGAGTTATGAGTTTCTTACAGACAAAAAATGGCTTTGAATTGATCCAAACAAAATTGCTGTAACAGTTTTTGCATGAGATGAAAATGCACCAGTTGATGAAGAAAGTGCAAATTTGTGGAAAAGTTTGTGAATTACCAATATTTCATATTTGTGAAAAGAAGATAATTGGTGGTGACCAGCTGGATTAACTTGACCATGTTGACCTGATACAGAAATTTTTTATCGGGTTTGAGAAAAAGAGTTTCCAGTAAAGTGAAGTACAGTAGAAAATGATAGTAAAAATTGGATGGAAATATGGAACAATGTTTTCATGGAATATATAAAAAATGAAAATTGAGAATATTTAAAATCGCCTATGCAAAATGTAGATACATGAATGTGATTAGAAAGGATTACTAGTACTTTAGCAAAAGCTCCGTCAGTTTATGAAACTGATATTTTTGCTGATATTGTAGATGTTATTTGCAAAGTATTGAATGTTGAATACAATGATGAGAATAAAACTCCTATTAGAATTATTGCAGATCATACTAGAGCTAGTGTAATTATGATTTCTGATGGAATTAGTCCGTCAAATGTAGATCAGTGATATATTTTGAGAAGATTGATTAGAAGAGCAATTAGAAATGCTCATAAATTATGATTCAAAGGACAATTTATGTGACAAGTTGCATTGAAGGTAATTGAAAAGTTTGCTAATATATATGAGTCTGTAAATATCAATAAGAGCAAAATTATTGAAGATTTGAACAAAGAAGAAAAGCAATTTGTATCTACTTTGGAAAAATGATTGAAAGAGTTTGATAAACTTATTGCTAAAATAACCAGCACAGAAAACAGAACTTATCTTAGCTGAGATGAAGCATTCAACTTGTTCCAAACATATTGATTCCCAATAGAAATGATAGAAGAACTATCTTTTGAAAGATGATTTACTCCTGTTTGACAATCTCCATTATCCAAGACAGAATTTGACGAAGCATTCAAAAAGCATCAAGAAATGTCTAGAGCTTGAGCAGAGCAAAAATTCAAATCATGACTTGCTGATACTAGTGAAGAAACTACTAAATATCATACAACTACACATCTTTTGAATCAAGCATTGAAAAATATTTTGTGAGAACATGTTGTGCAAAAGTGAGCAAATATTACTGCTGAGAGAATAAGATTTGATTTTGCTCATCCTGAGAAGTTAACTGATGACCAAAAACTTGCAATTGAAAATATGATAAACAACTGGATTGAAGCAGGTTTTGATGTGGCAATGGAGGAGATGGAATTGCAACAAGCATTGGACGCTTGAGCAATTTGAGCTTTTACTGATAGATATGATATGAAAGTAAGAGTGTTCACAATTACAGATAGGGCTTGAAATGTTATTAGTAAAGAGATTTGTAGTGGTCCTCATATTGAAAACTCAAACTGACTTGGTAAGTTCAAAATCCAAAAAGAGGAGGCTAGCTCAGCATGAGTTAGAAGAATTAAAGCAATTTTTGTTTCATAAAAATATTTTTAAAGTTTATCCTGCCTAGCATCTGCTAGGTTTTTTTCTTGATACATAAATGCAAACCTGCTTAGCCAGGGTTTTATCTTGTGGAGGGGAAATGATTATTTATTAGTATTTTTTCTAGCTGATATTTTTTTGATAAATTTTTTGTATTTTCTGCTAGCATAATTTTTCATATACAAAGATGCAAGGATTGAGTCTAGATTGAGTATTGTTCAGTGAATTGCTGTTTTTACGTGACTGTCTAAGTTTTTTTCATAGTATATCAAGAACAATAGATTAAGTATAAAAGTGAAGAAAATAATTATTAGATTAGCTCTTTGGAATGGTTGGGCCCAAAATTCTTTTATTCATTCATTTCGTCATTTGTTTTTTATATATGAAACAAGACTTCATACTCAGGCACAAAGATTGTCAGAGTTAGAATATGCGTTGGTATATATGGCTTTCATTAATGGATTATTTCAACCTCAGATAGAAAAAACTTGCAAAAGGGGTCATACTAGCATTCATGCTATTCATCATATTGCAAATGAATTTAGTTGGTTGTTATCCTTTCATCCTTTCAACTTATTTTTTATTCTTTGTAAAATTCATCCTATTGTATCTCAATTTCATGAAATAAATCTTGTAATTCATTCTACTAAATTATTTTTGTTCAGTCAAAGTCAGTCACTGATTCATCATACTGCTAATCATCCAATTGCTCAGTAAATAATTCAATTGGAAAAATCCAAGTATTCTTCTACTTGCTTATTTTCCCAATCATTTTTGAACTCATCAAAAATTGGTTTACTATAGTCATACCAATCTTGTAAAAGTATTCCTATATTTGTGTTTTGAATTTTGCCCCAGTCTTTTCATCCAAATCCACTTTCAAAACTAAATGTTAATTGGATATTAGGATTTTGAGTAAAGAATGTATTTAAATCTTTAGAGGAAACAATTATATCTTTTAGCAAAGATTGAATTGTATGTTTTTTCCAACTAAAAAAATTATCAGTAATCAATGCGTTTTTTATGTTTACAGAATTCAGGTTTACAATATGTGTAAAACTATAGGTTCATTCTAATTTTTCTAATATTCATTTAGGCTGATTCATTTCAAACTTGTGGGTATGGTATCACTAAAAGTTTGTATTCATATTATATGTAACTATATTATAATTTATTTCAATGAAATTTGCAATTATATTTACATTTTTCTGATAATAATAGTTTTTTCACACAAAAAAAAGAGATATATTTCAATCTCTTTCTTTGATTTGTTATAATTATTGTTTAATTCTATATATTCATTTGTCTATTCTTTCAAAGCTATCTTTGAATTTTTGTAAAGTAAGTACAATTGTGTTTGGGCTTACCATTTTTTCTTTTAGTACTTCTTTTACAATATCTCTTATGCTAATAGGTCTTCATGCTTTGTTAAGTATTCTTTCAATGATTTCTTTTACAGTTCATCATTCAAATCACCATTCTTTCAATCCATATATTCCTAATCCCATATTCACAAAGATGTCTCAGTTTTTTACTAATTCATTGTGAACAGTATTTACTTTTACTGGTTTGTTGTTGAACCATTCAGTTATTTTGGTACAGATTTCTTGGTAGTGTAAAGGTTTGTTTACTCTTTTCAAGATGTACATAATTTTTTGTTTGATAGTAGTTGGATTTACATCAATAAATGAGTCTAATCAAACTTTCCCATCAAATATAGATATTCATCTTACTGATTTGAAATAGTTTATATAGAAAACATTATTTTTTATAAACTTAATATTATCATGTTTTTCATAGAACTTGTTTTTTAGTTTGTCTGAGAACTCGTAAAGGTCTTCAGGCATTCATTTTTTAGTGAAATAATCTACTATATATGCAGCAAATTCACTAAGTAAATCTTCATACAATGGGTCTATATAGAAACTTTTATTTATAGCTTTATTTCTTTTTAGATAGTATAAATCAAAATCAGATACTAATATAAGCTTTAGTTCATGATTTGAGAATCTAAATGTACCTTTATTACTAAGTTTGTTTATCAACTCTTCTTCTGGTAAAAATCCACCATTAATATCTAATATTTTCTTTGCTTCTTCAATTACTTTCAAGTAGTTTTCATTACCAATAATTAGTCTTCTGAATCTCATCAATCCTTGGTTTTCTATTTGTCTAACTCTTTCTCTTGTAAGACCGTATTCCTTTCAGATCCTTTGTAATGGTATTTCTTTTCCTCATATTATTCAGAACTTTTTCACTAGTACAAATTGTTCTTTAGGTTTGCAATATTGTAGTATGTCTTTTACATTTGTGCTATCCAAATCTACCTTGATTCTTTTGTCATCCATTTTAACCTTGAATGTCATCGGTTTTTTGTAATTAAGATTAAAAGTTAATTGTCAATAAGATATTTAATTGTTTTTTAGATTTTTCAAAGTTTCTTTTGTCTCTTCCAATGGAGCTTTTAGAATACTTTTAATCTCTTTAATAACTATTTCCCATTTTTTGTCAAGGGATTGTTTGCACCTTTGAAGTTTACATCATATTTTGAAACATCCCAAACACTTGAACTCACTAGATATCAAAAAGTTTTTACCTAATTTTGTCTTATAAAATCTTACCTCATCAATGTATTGATTTTCAAATAATTGTCAACAGAAAGGATGTGCAATTTTATAATTTGTACAGATGTAAAAACTTAGAGTGGGTATATAGTTGCTTACATAGTGAATTACTCCTCAATCTATGCCAATAAATAATGAATAATTTTTCAAAAATTCTTTTAGAGATACATTATTCACATAGAATCCATTTCAGTTTTTTTCTAGTAAATAATTACCTTTTTCATTAGGTTCATCGTCTAAAGTGACAGTTTCAATATTATTTTTTTTAAGTCAGTCTAATAAGTTTTTATAGAATTCGCAAGAAAGTTTTCATGGTTGTTTCCCTCATATAAATAAGATTACTTTTTTTCATCAACTGATTTGGTTGGAGACAATTCATAGTTTTTTATCTATATTTGTAAACTTCCCAAGCCATTGATTGATTACATGAGTATTATTTCATATTTCTGGATGTTTTAGAATAGGGTAGTCATATAGCCAATTAAACAATCACAACCTTCATCATACAGTTTTTCACAAATATTTGGAAGCTAAAAAATATTTTCTTCATGTAAGATTGATAATGTAATCATACTTATTACTTTTTAGTTGTTTCCAAAATTCTTTATTCTTAGTGAATATTCTAATGTTATCAAATAATCATTTTCATATTTTATAGAAATTTTTCAAGAAATCCTCAGGTGGTTTTTCATCTAATACAAAAAGATTATCATAAATTTCATGACTTTCTTCAAATACAAATTTGTTGTATTTATTGCAAATTATATCTACTTGAAGATCAGGGAAATTAGATTTTAGTATTTTGACAAAGTGTACTCACCAAACTCAATCACCAATTCTGTCTCCTTTTATTATAAGTAATTTTTCATTTCATTTCAAAGTAATTTTATTGTCGTCGATAGTTTTTACCTCTATATAATTAGTAAAAATTATTAATTTTTGAGCTAAACGAATGAAAATATACTTAAAATCCATTTATTATCTTGTTAGATAGTTAATTTCTTATTTTTTTTGCTTCAATAATATTCAAATAACTAAGAGAATGCTAATTTTATTCTTATAATTATAATTGTTCTCTACTATGTACAATCTACTATTCACAATTTACTATTCTATATGTCTTTTATAACTAAGTATCTTTCTAATATTTTCATAGCAGAGATAGTATCTTTAGTTGTTTTTTCTTCTTTTGCTCTAAAGTTAGATATTACTTCTCCAGCTTCTACAGTAGTATAATCCTCATCTATTTTGTCTATTACAATATCTTCTGAAATCATCATACTTAGATTTTTGATGAAACCATCTATAAGTTCTTGAATAATTTCACTTTTTTTTGGATAACCAACTACAATATTTTTTACTCTGTATCTCATAAGTAAATCTCAAAGATTGAAAAATACGCTTCCATCATTTAGAATATATCATATAGGCATTACTACTTTTGAGTTTTCCTTTACATAAGCTAATCAAATATATTTACTTCCCCAGTCAATTGATAGTATGCTTTTTTCTCTTCCTGCAAACATTAATTTTTTATTAAATTATAAAGTTAATTGAATATAAGAAAATTAGTATAATTTTCAAGGAATTATATTTAGATTGTTTGTTATATAATATTGGTAACTATTTTTATATTTTTGAAAAAAGGGAGAGCAGAAACCTCTCCCTATTCAAATTTAAAGATTATTAGAATCTTTGAAAAATGAAGTAACAGGGTGAAATGCAAACTTGGTGCATGAATTTATATTGCTTTCATCATACAAATCAAAGAATAGAGATTCAAGTAATAGTTTATATGATGGATAACAACTACAAAATCCTTTCAGCAATCCTGTAAAGCTTATTACAAAGCAAAGATCGGGTTGAGAACATGATAGAATTTGTTTATATTTTCTTGATAGTGCAAACAAATTTGCATAAACTAATGATTTGTTTTTCAAGGAAACAATTCCATTGTCATCGTCAAAGGATTTCAAGAACTTTTCAACCAGCAATGAGTCATACTTGTAATAAGTGGCAAAAATCATTGCATAGAAGTTTATTTTGATAGTAGTCCACATAACTTCTTGACACAAAAACAAAGATTCCTTGTAGTTACAAAAAAAGTTGAATACACTACATACTTCCTTATCAGCCTCACACATCAAATCATCTACAGACATAACTGTTTTTGTGAGTTCAGACTGGATTTGGATCTGGTTGAACATTTGTGACCCAAAATGCCTTAGAATAACATTATCAATATTCACTGTTTTGGGCGATGCCTCATCTTCCTTGTACACAATTTACCTCCATTGTTATTTATTCTTTACAAGTATTGACTTATACTGAAATTTAATAGTAAATTCAATAGCAAATTGTTACTTTCTAATAGATTTTATTTTTTGCAATATTTAATTTAGTAAAATGTATATAAAACATCTCTAATCCCAATTAGATAATAATTTTAAAATTATTATAATAATATTTATCAAGTTGATATTTCATATTTTTTTAATAAAATATGAAAACTTGATTATGATAACATTTTAATCATTTATTTTTAATAAATTTATTTAATTATTTTATTTTAATGCAAAACGAATTTAGCGTTAAAACTTCAAGAAAAAATTGAAATGAAACTTTTTCATTAAACAGTAATACTTTGGAGTTTAATATATTAGATTTTTGGAGTTGGAGTTCATCAGATTTATTAAATAATACTATGAGATGAATATTAGCAGAATTTATTATTGCTAAAGCATTATGAATTGATAATTCTTATAGAGTAGAATGGAATGAGTATGATTTGGTTTATGATGATCTAAAAATAGAAGTAAAATCTGGTGCATATATTCAGTCATGGGAACAACAAAAATTTTCAAATATTGTTTTAACAATAAAACCAACAAAAGATCAAAAATGTACAAATTGTAAAAGACAAAGTGATATTTATATATTTGCAATTTTATCTCACAAGGATTCAAAAACAATAAATCCGTTGAATTTAGAGCAATGGGATTTCTATATTATAAAAACAAGTATATTAAATGAAAAATTATGAGAACAAAAAACTATAGTATTGAACTGATTGTTAAATCTTAATCCAATAAAATCTAGCTTTGAAAACTTAAAAAATAATATTGATTCTATAAATATATAATTATTACACTGTTTTTTCAGATTGTATTAGCAATAGAACATAGCAGTAATTATCTTACTCTATGTCCAATCACTATCGCTATTGCTATTGCTATCGCTATCTCTATTTCCCAAGCCTTGTTTTTCACCAAAAAGTTATATTACCAAATTATGTTATGTCAAAATCTTATCAAGTAGCATTTTATCTCCTTTGATATTGTTTTATACAAATTGAAAAACCATTATTTACTTCTAATTGTCAATTAAATTATTGTAAATATAGCATCTAAGTTTTCCACAATATGTCAACAAATTAAAACACTAAAATTTAATATATACAAAAAAACTACCAGAAGTGCTTTTTACACTGGTTTCTGATAGTTTTGATTTTTACATACTTATCAACAGTTTATTAACATTGAATGTTGAAAACTATTTTGAATTTAGCTTTTACAAGTATGATTTTGCAAATTTATTTAATCTAGTTAGGAATGCTTGTAAGTCTTCAACTCATTGTCCTTCATTCAATAACGCTTGATCGTAGCTAAATAATATTAGATCTTTTAGTTTATCAGAGTCTTTGTTGGTGTTGAATTCATTTAGCATAGCTTTTACTATTTCATTTTTTTCGTTTAGTTGGAAGATTCTTTTGTTTCAAGGCATATATTGATTCATTGCTTTCATTATTTTTTCCATTTGTGCGCTTGGAGTTCAATCTTTTGTTACAAGTACACCTATTGTTTCTTTTAGTCTGTTAGATATTTTTACTTGTTCAATTTTTTCTTCACCAATTACTGTTTTTACATGATTTAGGAACTGTGAATAATCTTGCTCAATTTTTTCTATTTCTTTTTTCTCTTCTTCACTAGTTCACAAATCTACATTGTCAGATGCAGCTGATACTAAGTTCAATTCTTTGTATTTAGGCAAAGACATTACTACATACTCATCTATAGGATCACTCATTAGTAGTACATCTAGTCATTTTTCCTTGAATATCTCCAAGTATGGGCTGTTTTTCATTTCATTTATTGAAGATCCAGTAAGGAAGAATATTTCCTTTTGATTTTCAATTTTCTTGTCAATATAATCATCAAAACTAATATATTTATTTTCTTTCAAAGAGTAGTATCTCATCAACCCTGCAATACTTTCTTGATTTTCATGGTCAAAATATATTCATTCTTTCAAAACATTTCCATAATTATTCAAGAAACTCAAGTATTCTTCATTTTTATCTTTAGCAATTTCTCCAAGTTTTGTAATAATATTTTTGGTAAGAGTGGCTTTGATTTTGCTAAGAACTCTATTGTCTTGCAACATTTCTCTAGAAATATTCAAAGGCAAATCTGCAGTTTCTACTACTCATTTTATGAATCTCAGCCAATTTGGAAGTAATTCTTTACATGCATCTAAAATTAGTATATTTTTTACATATAACTTTGGTCAGTAATTTTCTGTTGGTTCAGTATTGAACATACTTTTTTGACTTGGAATAAATAACAATGCTTTGTAGCTTATCATTCATTCTACATCAAGGTGAATATGTCATAATGGAGCTTGAAAGTCATAACTTAAAGAGCTATAATATTCGTTGTATTGTTCATTTGTAATGTCATTTTTATTTTTTGTCCAAATTGATTTGGTTTCATTTACAGTTTCATATTTCCTTTCTTTATCTTTGTTTTCATCATTTTTATCTTCAAGCATTTGAATTTCTACAGGTACATAGTTTGAGTATTTCTTTATTAGTCATTTAATTCTTGATTCACTAGCAAAACTATTTTCTTCTTCTTTCAATATTATAGTAATCTCAGTTCATCTTGTAGTTTTTGTTCATTCTTGTAGCTCAAATGTTCATTTTCCTTCAGATATCCAAATATATGATTTGTCTGATTCGTTGCTTTTAGTTTCTACTTTTACTTTGTCTGCTACCATAAACACCGAGTAAAATCCTACTCAAAATTGTCCAATCAAGTTGTTGTCTACTGTTTTTTCTTTCAATTTCTCAATAAATTCTTTGGTTCAAGATTTTGCAATTGTTCATATATTATTTACTAATTCTTCTTTGTTCATTCAGATTCAATTGTCTTTGATAGTAATGGTTTTACCTTCTTCGTCAACATCTATGCTAATCTTGAAACTTGTGTCATCTCATAGGTATTTTGAGTCAGTCAATGATTTTATTCTTGCTTTGTCTATTGCATCGTTTGCATTTGCTATCAACTCTCTCAAAAATATTTCTTTGTTTGAATAAATTGAATGGGTTAACAGTTGCAGTAACTGCGATACTTCTGCTTGGAATTCATAAGTTTGTTTTGTGCTTTCTGTCATTTTTTTCATCTTTAGCATATAAATCAAGTAAGTGCTATTATAATTTACTTTTTTCAAAAATCAAGAAAAAAATATTAATCTTTAATTATAATTCAAAAACCGACACTAATAATTATAATAAAATTGCCGCTTTA
>JAZHDC010000173.1:7547-13616 GCA_036541305.1 Candidatus Absconditabacteria bacterium | reverse complement strand
CGGCGGTGGCGCGGTCAAGAAACCTGTAGGCCTCGCGCCCCCACGCCAAGCCGCTCATACAACTAAAGCTGATAATTCTCCAATAACTATAGCTGATAAAATTGCTAATGAAATAATCATTAATCATCTAAAGAAAATAACTCCAAATATTCCGATAATATCAGAAGAAAAAACTAATATTGAATACGAAAAAAGAAAAGACCGAAATGAATTTTGGCTGATAGATCCAATTGATGGAACCAAGGATTTTATTAGGAAAAACTGACAATTTACAGTAAATATAGCATTGATACAAAATTGACAACCAACATTATGAGTAATTTATATACCTGTAAATGAAACAGTATATTACAGTACAAATAAATACTGAACATTCAAGCAATCTAAAAAATCAAAACCAACAAAACTAATTAGAAAAGAAAATAAAACTGACAAAATTACAATATTATGAAGTAGATTATGACCAAAATTTGAATATATTAAATTTCTCACAAAATTATCCAAAAAATACAAAACAGTAAGATTCTTGAAAACTTGAAGTTCTATCAAATTCTGTTTAATCGCTGAAAACAAAGCAGATATGTATATTAGGTTTCCTGCATCTCATGAACGGGATATTGGAGCTTGACATGCAATAATCAATAATGCATGAGCTAAGCTAATTGTAATGGAAACAAACAAAACATTAGAATACAACAAACCTAATCTAAAGAATAAATCATTTTATATTGTTTAATAAAATATTATGGAATTATTAATTATTGCTCACGAAATACAAGAGTACGGAAATCAATGATTCAACTCTATTTTGAATTATGTAAAATGATTTAACTGAAACAATGAATTCAAAATCACAGTAATTACAAGTTCCAATTGAAAACACCAAGAACAAGATCTTTGAAGTGTTCAAATTATTTACATAGATATAGGTAAAAAAGACAACCTTCCACTTACCAACAAAGAAATAATTAATTTCAACTTCAAAGCAACAAACTTAGCATACAAAATTATTGAGGCAAAATTACTTCTAAACAAAAAATCTTTTGATTGAGTTCATTGTTTTGGATGACTTCCTAGTGGTTATATTGGATACAAAATCAACAAAAAATATAATATTCCATATATTATTAACCTTTTGTGACCAGATATTCCATTTTACAAAAAAAAGTTTGAATATATAGACAAGTTACTATTCACAAAACTTTCCAAAATTATTTGGGACAAATCTCAATGATTGTTTTGTGAGTCTAATTGGCTTTTAGATCTTGCAAAGATGACTTGATCATCTACTGAAATCCAGCTTATATATCCAGGATTGATAAACCAAGAAATCAAAACCCCCAAAGATCAAAAGAACTTCAACATTCTATTTATATGAAAGATAAATGAATCAATTCCTTTTATTAATTTCCTTAGAGGTTTTAGGAAATTCTCTAAAAACAAAGAAAATGTAAATTTAAATATGTTTGCTTATGGAGGTAAGACCAAAGAAATTGAAGAATATATAAAACAAAAAGTTTTGTACAAAAAAATCAATCTTCAAAGCTTTTCTCCAGAACTTAACTTTACTAAGATTTATGAAAAAAATAATATATTTGCTATTCCTTACTCTCAAGAGTATGTTAATAAAAACATCTTAGAAGCTATTAGTTATGGACATCCATTATTGATAGATAAGCAATCTAGCGGGATTGAACTAATAGATGAAAATTCCATAATTATAGACTCTTGCAATTATTTAGATATAGCTAACAAGCTTCAGATTGCATACGACAATTTCACAAATCTTCAGCTAAATAAAAAACCTTATAACAATCTACAAACATATGACTTTCAGATTATGTTAAATTCTTATGAAAAAATATACAAAATGATGATAACCAAATAAGTGCACTTTTGAGGTAGATGGCTTCTTTTATCAAACCTGCACCTACTAAGTAGAAATTTGTGTTAACTTATCATAATAAAAGAAAATGCAATTCAATTGATAAAAATATGATAAAAAATTGAATAATATAATGAACCTGTTTTGTTGTAAATATATGTCAAAAATGTTCACATTACAAAAAGATTTATAATTATTGCCATTTCTCAGTGAATTAAGGCGAAAATAATTGAAGATGAAATTATTCATATTTTCTCTCAATATTTATTGATCAATAACTTTGCAACCATTCATCTATAGATTATTTCCTCTACAATTGGTGCAATTATTACTATACTGACTCACATTAGAATAATCTGTAAAGGAGTATTCAATTGCATATTTCAGACAAATTCAACAGTCTTTTGTACTCAGTTGAGTCAATACAATGTAAAAGGTAAAAATTGTGCTATTATTGAAATTATTGATAGTGTAAATATCATCAACAAATAAGACCCAAAAATCAAAGTAATAAAACTTTGTCATTTAGGGAAGAAAAATTGTTGTTTGAAAAAATGAAATACGGATTTTGCAGAATATAATCCCTTTCTAATAATATTGTACTCAATTACAATATAAGTAATTACTAGTAAGAAGATCTCTTGCAACATAAACAAAACAAAAAAAATTGTAGAAGTTGGGAATAATTGTAAAGAACTTAAGATTTCTTTTCATATTGGGAGTGTAAGTAACATTCAAGACCAAAAGCCTCAAATAAAACTCAACAATAAAAAATATAAGACAGCTTTAAGCTCATTACTAATTTTAAACATTACTTTTTATAAATTATATAATGTTTTAATTTCTTTTTACTTTTAGTTGGTCCATTAATTCATTGGCACCAGGAGGAAGATTTAACCACAAACTAGGATTTTGATTTATCAACATAGATGCTCCATCAAATACTTTTTTCTTTATTGAAGATCATCAATAAAAATAATCATTTAATACTGATCTTCTATACTTCCACAAGTTTTCAGCATTTTCTCATATTAACAATCAATTTACTTGTACTCTTCAATCGTTACACCATGTTGAAAGTTTGTTGTTGTTCCTGATAGTGTCAATAGAAAAGCTTTTTGCTACATATATTCCATCAATAGTTTGTTTTAGATCACAATTACTAGATTTGATATTAACTTTTCATTGTGGTACTATAAACATAACATTTCAAGACACATTTCAGATAATATTAACATCTCCTCAATCAATAATTATGGTAGTTGGCTTCACAAATTTTACATTGTTAAGATTGATTGTTCAATTGTAATAATAAATACTTTTATCTGATACTTTTTTCATACTAACATTACTTAATTGTGTGTTTACTACAGACAATTTTTTATATTTTGTAACAAATGAGTTCAATAAAAACTCTTGAGTTTCTCATCAGCTTAAAGATGCAACTTTTATGTTAGCTAAATCCATATTGGTCAACATTGAAGATCAATTCATTCTATAAAAGTTACTTAATGTAGCATTAGAAGAAGTAGAGATTGTTGCTCATTGTTGAAGTAAATATGGAGTAGTAATAATAAAGTTCATAGCACAAACCGTTCACTTATATGACTTTTTCTTGAATACATAAACAGTTTCTTCTCAAGGAACTTCTACACACTGGTCATATTCAATTTTATAAAGTGTAATCTTATACTCTCAAAGCTTTTTGTTGTTGTATGATTCGTCAATCTTTCTCAACAGTTTTCAATCTATATTAGATGTTTTGGAATTAATAGTTTTGAAAAAATCATTTCACAATGTTCACCAATTTCATCCATAGCAAGGAGCATAGAACTCGTCTGCTACTCAAAACTTATTGCTAACTCTAAAGTAACATCTACTTGAAGATCTTTTTATCATTCAAACATTGCTATCAGTACAAGTGTTTACACTATTTATTTTTTTTATGTTCCAGAATACTGGTAAGTACTCTCACAACAATACAGATGGTGGATCTATTTCACTACACTTTGGTATTTCTCCAAATGTGATTCATGGCTCTCTATCACAATTTTTATTACATCAGTCTCAATCAACTTTATTTCAATCATCACATTCTTCTCATGGATTTAGATTTCAATCTCCACAATAATATGTTCATGTAATTCATCCTCATCATCATCCTCCTCATCATCAACCACCAGTAGTTGGTTTTCTACATGTTGCACTACATCCATCTCAATCTATATTATTTCAATCATCACATTCTTCTCATGGATCTAATGTTCCATCTCAACAATAAGAACCTCATCATCACCCACCAGAGTATGATGCATTACAAGTTCATCAAGTATAACCATTACAACTCCATGTATAATTACGAGTATTTCAAGAAAATGTTTCTAAGAAAGATCAAACTATTTCTCAAGGGCGACATAGTCATGGGTGAGAAGCAGTTATGGATGTGGTAAGGGGTAAGCTCATTGGTCATCTAACACATTCACCTCATCATCAAGTAATAAATTGAGCAAAACAATTTCAACCATTTGTAGCTCATATAGCTGATCATCCACATCACCAAACATAATTCCTAACATTTCAAGTAGGAGTCGTATCTGAAAAAGAATCTACATTAACTCAAGTTTGACACAATCAAGGAGTAGTAGCACTAATAATACCAGTTAAAGGTATTGTAACATCTCATCTCACACATTGAGGTCAATTTTCAAAATTACAAGTAGAACTACATCCATCTCAATCTATATTATTTCAATCATCACATAATTCTCATTGAGAACTATCTAATATTCAATCTCAACAAAAATTGATATTAACATTCAAACACTCATTATCGTGGATTCTAGCAGAAGACCAAATTCTTTGTGTCTGATTAGGTATATATTGTATAGGTAAAATACTTTCAGAAACTTGAGGATAATAATAGTAAGAACTATTTCAATTTCCCATTCATGTTTCTACTTTATATCAAACCTTAAAAACTAATTGGAATGAAGGTAAATTTGGATCTTGTCTAATCTGTCTATTCATTACACATCCATCATAGTTCCATATAGCATTTACTGTTTGTCACACTGGACCGACATTAGATCATCTTTGCCAATCAGTACAATTATCCAAAACATTAGATCAGTTTTTGAATAAGCTTACAGAAGAATCAGCGCTTAATATAAAACTCAAAACATTATTAGTAAAAGAATCTATTGGATAAACTGTTCTTTGGTTCACTCAAACTGGTAAATAATAATTTATTGTTTTATTTGCTCAAGGACAATTAGTCGTATATGGACCTTCATTGAAAGATACTCAATATACACTACTAAATAGTCAAAATAATAATAATCATCAAATAACTTTAAATGTGGTTTTCATTCTAATAATAAATATTAAATAAATATTCATACTTGATAATAAATATAAACAATAATTATAAAATTGCAAATTTTACTATATCAATTATCATAGATTATTTAAATGTCAACTTAAAAAAAACTAAATGTTGTTTAAAATTTTATTTAAAATGAAAAATTATTATTATATAATATAATTAAGAACCAAATTATTTATATAGCATTAGTTCTTGATATCAAAATCTATATTAAAAATTGACATATAAAATTTAACAGTTATAATTGATAAATATAAATTAACAAAATTTAAAACATAAACATAAAAAATGTCGAACAATTGAAAACAAAACGACCCTGTTCAAGAAGAATTAGAAAGTCTATGAATTAACTTACAAATTGACTTTACAGATATTGAAGTTGAAGAAGAAGATAATTCTAAAATTAAAAGTGACATTTTCAGTAAAGAAGATGATAATGAAAATGAAATACAAGAAATGAGTTATAGCCTAAACGACTTAGACTTCAATGAACAATCAGTACAAGAAGATGAATCTAATAAGACTGAAAATAGTTTGGAATTACTTGAAGAAGAAAATTCCAATGAATTAAATAATAACCAAGAAGAATTACTAAGCTCATTAGACATAAATCTACAAGAAGAGACTGAAGAAAGTGTTTCTAATGAAAACAACTTAAATTTTGATGAACCAATTCAAGAGTCAACTCCAATTATTGATACTGATGAAGAAATCAATGCAGAAGAAACTACTAGCATTGAAGACAATATTGAAACTCCAGATATTGAACAAAATCAAGATATTTCTACTCCAATTATTG
>JAZHDC010000173.1:0-7447 GCA_036541305.1 Candidatus Absconditabacteria bacterium | reverse complement strand
AACTCCAGATATTGAACAAAATCAAGATATTTCTACTCCAATTATTGATACTGATCAAGAAATTAATCAATATAATGAATTTGAAGATCAACAAGAATTATATACTCCAGATGTAAGTGAACTAATTGAGGAAAACAATATTGAAAATAATGAACAAGAAAATACTTCAAATAAATCTGATTGAATTGAATTAGATGATATTGTAGAAGAAAAAAATGAAGAACAAGAAACAAGCATAGACATAGATAGTTTGACACAACAAGAAGAAATCAGTAATGACGCAACAAGTGAAGAATGAACTTGAATTAATATTGATGGAATATTAAATAATGATAGTAATAGTATTGATTTGGATTCAATGATTGCTCCTCAACCAATAATTTTAGAAAATATTCAAACATCAAAAATAGATGCTCTACTAGATGAAAAACCAACAGAAAAAGTTAAAAACGTTGTGAATTTAGATCAAGTATGAAATGAATCAGAAAAAGTTAAAAAAGAATTAACTAATATAAAGACTAAAACTATTAAAAAAGATAGACAAGCAAAATCATTTATGAAATGGATAGGAATTACAGTTGGTTTTGTAGTATTATGAGCATGAGCTTATCTAACATTCATTATCAGCAATCCACTAACTCTTCAGGGTGATATAAATCAGTGAGCAAACAACACTTGAAGCAACGAAACTCAAACCGGTTGAATACAAGAAAATGTTTCTCAATTAACTTGAGCTAGTTTATCAGAAAATACTGACAATACATGATGAAATAATAAAGAATGAGAAAATGTCACAAACAATAGTACTCTTTTGAAAAAAGAAATTCAAATTAGTGTAAAAACAATCACTAGTGCTTACAAGATTCTAACTACTTTAGAAAGCTCTATGAAAAGTGATACCACAAAAAAAGTTGACACAAAAATACTTGAAAATATTATTACTATAATAGATTGAATAAATGAAACACTTGCTATAGATTACGATAACAAAAACAATGAGCTTACAGACAAACAAAAAATAAGTCTAATCAAAGCTCAACTAAAAGGAATAAACAATAAATTAATCAAATACCACAACACTTTGAAAACTGAAGACTCTATTGAACTTTGATGAAAAGATTCAACTAAAATTAGAACTGATTTAAGACAAATACTAAAATTACTACTTGAACTTGAATAATATTTAAATATTGTATATTTGTATAGTATTTAATAATACATTAATGAATAAACTTTCTAATCTAAAAGAATTATATATTAGCTACCTTGAAGTAGAGAAAAATGCTAGTAAAAAAACAATAGAAAACTACAATCTATGGATAAATAGATTTATTGAATATTCATGAAATGTAAAAGCAAATGAAGTGAATAAGGTATTAATTCTAAATTATAGAAAACATTTACAAAAAAAAGGTCTAAGCTTGAAAACAATAAATTATCATATTGTATCACTTAGAGCTTTTTTCAAATTCTTACTAAGGAATGATATAGATGTAATTTCTCCAGATAAACTGGAACTTGCAAAAACTTCTCCAAGAACTGTAAATTATCTAGAGGAAAAAGAAATAGAAAAACTACTTTTGATGCCTGATGAATATGAAAAAAAACATATAAAAAAAATTAGAGATAAGACTATTTTACTAATACTATTTGGAAGTGGATTGAGAGTCTCAGAACTTATAAACCTAAAACACAATAATATTAAGTTAGAGTCAAATCAATTTTGGGTAATATGAAAATGAAGCAAACTTAGAGCAGTATTTATGATAGAAAAAGCAAAAAAAGCACTAGAAGAATACTTAAACATGAAAGCGTCTGACTCTGAATATATTTTTAGTAGTCTTTCCAACAATAATGTAAATAAGCCACTAAATAGAGTCTCAATAGAAAAAATCGTAAAAAGATATGCAAGACTTGCATGAATACAAAAAAAAGTAACTCCCCACACTCTTAGGCATAGTTTTGCTACTTCTTTACTTTTGAAATGAGCAGATATAAGATCAGTACAGACTTTACTTTGACACTCCTCTATTACTACTACTCAGATATATACTCATATTGCAGATGTTCACTTGCAAAAGATTCACGATCTTCTAAACGACTAACCAAACAATGAATTTTTCATAAAATCATTTGAAGACATATATTTGATTTCAATCTTTACACTTTCTCAGATTTGTGAAGAAAATACTTCTTCAATTTTAGATAATTCAGACTGCATTTTTTTTGACTGCATTTCATTGATAACAATCAATCTCACAAATCATTTAGATATAATATCTATTGATGCATATTTTTCCATTGATTTTCACAATAATGAATCTCACAAAACCTTAACAATAGCTTTCATTGTCTCATCTTTATTAATTTCTTCATATTTTATTTCTTTGTTTCATATATTATTTCCATCTTTTTCTTTGATTATTTCGTTCTTTTCCTCTAAGTCTTGTACTTTAGGTTCAATTGAACTATCTTTCTCAATTATCTTTTCTTCCTTAAATACTTCAACCTTAGGAGATTGTTTTTTTTGTGAAATTGTCTTTTTTTCTACAGTTATAGTGGGAACAAAGTTTTCATTATTTCACTTGATATATTTATATATTTCTGATTTATAAATAACAATAGGAAGTGGATAGTTCTTTATAGAAACAATAATATTCCTAAATAAATCTGCTAATTTAGCATAAAAGGATACATCTTCCATAAACTTATCATCAATATAAGTCAGGATTTGCTTTGCAAAAGTATATAAATCTATTCAGTTATTCTTAGTATTTTCTACATACTCAATAATTGCATTAAAATCTTGTGCCCTCATCAAATCTATAAGTTGATTGATTATTCTTTCTGGAGCTACTCACAAAAATCTAGTTACATTATCTTCATTGATTTCACCAATAATAGACACTTGTTCCAAATATTTAATTCAATCTCTCATAGCTCAATCTGAAACTTTAGCAATCATATCTAATGCTCATTCAGTGTAAGTAAGATTTTCTGTTTTACATATGTGCGCTAATCTTGCAACAAGATTTGTATTTGAGAATTTCTTAAAATTGAAAATCAAGCTACGAGATGCAACTGTATCTGGTACTTTTCACATTTCAGTAGTTGCCAAAATAAAAACTAAATAAGCTGGTGGCTCTTCCATTATTTTCAATAATGCATTGAATGATTGTTTGGATAGCATATGTACCTCATCTATAATATACACTTTCTTTTTCAAACTACTAGGAGGATATACTGCTTTATCTAAGATTTCATCTCTAATGTTGTCTACTTGAGTATGAGAAGCAGCATCAATTTCTACCAAATCCATAGTTTTTCATTCTTTGATTTGTTCACAGTTCACACACTTATTACAAGGCGAACCATCTTCAGGCTCTAGACAGTTAATTGCTTTCGCAATAAGTCTTGCAGTAGTAGTCTTACCAGTTCATCTTGGTCAAAAAAACAAATAATTCTGGACCGTATTTCAGTTCTTTACTTGTGCTTTCAGTATATCTGTTATATGCTCCTGATTCAAAACATCTTCAAATGTCTTTGGACGGTACTTTAGTGTTAGTGACATATCTATTTATTTTATCTAAAACATTTCATTTATAATAAGAAATCATCATCAAAAATCAACTAATTTCTTTGGAAAATATTTTCTTGATTAGTTGCAATGTTGTTTAGCAAAATTTTTAACAATGTTGTTTTTCCCAAAACTGCACTGATTATGTTTTTTATCTTTTATTATCAAATACAGGTTTTTTAATTACGTGCACAAAATGTATACCACCCTCTATCAGTTTAAAAATAATTCACTTGTGTTTATTATTAATTTTCTTATACTAACATATTAATTTAAATTATTTTCCAAAAAATGTCTGTAAGAAATATTGCCATAATTGCCCATGTGGACCATTGAAAAACCACATTAGTTGATAGTCTACTAAAACAGTCTTGAGCTACGAAGTTTGAAGATTGACAAAAATGTGTAATGGATAGTAACGATCAAGAAAAAGAAAGATGAATTACTATTTATTCAAAAAATACTTCAGTAGTATACAAAGATAATATAATCAATATTATTGACACTCCTTGACATGCTGACTTTGGTAGTGAGGTAGAAAGAGTTTTGAGAATGGTGGATAGCGTTTTGCTTCTAGTAGATGCATACGAATGACCTATGCCTCAGACAAAATTTGTATTGAAAAAATCATTAGAGCTTTGACTAAAACCTATTGTAGTGATAAATAAAATCGATAAACCAACATCTAGACCAAACATTGTTATAGATAGAGTTTTTGATTTGTTTGCACAACTATGAGCTACTAACGAACAATTAGATTTCCCTATTATATATACTATTGCAAAGCAATGAATTGCAATTAGAGAACTAGAAGACGAACATGTTGATATTTCTCCATTATTTGAATTAGTATTAGAAAAAGTTCCTGCTGCACCTTTTGTACCTGAAAAACCATTTAGAATGCAAGTAGCAAATCTAGATTACAATGATTATTTTGGTAGATTGTGAATAGGAAGAATATACGAATGAACTGTTAAAAAATGACAATCAGTAAATATTGTGTGAAATGACTGAAAAGTTAGAAGTTGAAAAATAAGTAAAATCTTTGTAACTCGCTGACTATCTAGAGTTGAAGTAAATGAATGAACGTGCTGAGATATAGTTGTTATTGCAGGAATTCCAGATATTTATGTTGGGGAAACTGTAGGAGTATGAGAAGTTACACCTATGCCTTGAATCAAAATTGATGAACCAACAATGATTATGGATTTTATGGTAAACGACTCGCCTTTTGCATGAAGAGAATGAAAATACGTGACTTCTAGAAATATCAAAGAAAGATTGGAAAAAGAACTTGAAATGAATGTTTGACTAAAAATTGATTTTGCTGACAAATCTAGATTTATAGTATCTTGAAGATGAGAATTACACTTATCTGTACTTATAGAAACTATGAGAAGAGAATGATTTGAACTTCAAGTATCTGCTCCTCAAGTTATCTACAGATATGAAAACTGAAACAAGCTAGAACCAATAGAAGCCCTTGTGGTAAACGTTGCCGAAAATCTTGCGTGAACCGTTATCGAAGCCCTTTCTAACAGAAAATGAATGTTACAAAATATGATTTGTGAAAACTGAATTGCTCAAATAGAATTTTTCATCCCAACTAGATGAATGCTTGGATTTAGATCTTGGTTTGTATTGAACACAAAATGAGAATGAATTTGTTACTCATCTTTCTCTCATTACGATGAATACAAAGGAGAAATACCAAAAAGGGAAGTATGATCTATGATAGCATGTCAATCTGGAAAGGCAATGAAATATTCAATTTGGAAACTTCAAGAAAGATGACCAGTTTTTGTAGAACCTGCAACAGACATATACGAATGAATGATTGTATGAGAGTACTCAAAATGATGAGATTTAATGGTAAATCTTACCAAAAACAAACAGTTGACTAATGTAAGAGAAAGTGGAAATGATGAAGCTATGAGATTAGATCCAATAATCAAACTAACTCTTGAAGATGCACTAAGTTATATCTGACCAGGAGAACTTGTAGAAATCACTCCAAATACTTTTAGATTGAGAAAACAATATCTTACTGAATCAGATAGGAAGTTAGCTCAAAAAAAAGAAAAAGAAAAAAGAAGCAATGAAAATAACTAATTAATATAAAATAGATTAAAAAACAATTCCAATCTAACCAATAGTAATTGCAAAAGTACATAATTCTGATTACTACCATATCCTATTTCTATTGTATTTCTATATGCAATTTGCTAATTATATCTTGCTATTATTTTTTTATTAATTATATTTTAATACTCATTTATTGAGTTAATTTATATATTTTTTTGTAAAACAAAATATGGAAGTAGTAACCAGTAATTCCAAAGAAAAAATTACTGATGAAAAATTATTTAATTCACAAGAATACTCTATTATAATAGAATGATTTTTTCATAGACTAAATAATAAATGAATTATATTAAAAAACAAAGAAAAACTAAAAAATAACATAATTGAAATTATAAACAACACGTTTGAATGATTATTAACATCTGAATTTATAAACTGAGTCTTCAATGAATTATTAATTAATAGATTTCAATACATCGAGAATTTAATTCAAAATTGAGAATCACAAAAGCAAATTGAAAACTCAATTGTATTTAATCTTTTGTATCTTTTGAAATCTTGAGCAAAACTACTAAAAAACATCGAAACTTATACAGAAGAATCCTTTGATAAAGTTGATATTTTAGATCAAAAATATATTGAATTCACAGATAAATTCATAGCACTAAATAATTATTTTTTCCCAACCAACGAACCTATAAGAAACAATCTATCAAAAATTCTAGAAACCAATCCTCTAAAGATAGATTTCAATAAAATTATTAAAGCTTTTGAATTACTAAAAATACCTAATTCCATATCAATTATATTTCTTGATCTTATTTACGAATATAAGATTTATTTTAGAGAAATGTTTTCAAATATTAATTTAATATCAGATAGAGTTGATAAAAAATGAAAAATTAAAATATGAACAATATTTAACCATAACTCAATTATCACAGAATCATCAATTAATATTATTCAAGAATTATCATTAGACAAAACGGCTGAACTCACTTGAATTCTCTTAAACTTTCCAAAAGAATTTTGCAAAGAAAATGTTAATATACAAAAAATAAAAAAATGTATCTATTACAAAAATCAAATCACTTCACTAACAATAAAAAATAATCTAAGTACCTTTTTCTTGGAAATTTGATTTAGAAACAATAAAGATTTTATAAATCAAACTCATGATTTTGAAATATCAAACATATATTTTCAGCTGTTAAACTGTCTTATCAAGAAGTTATATGAATATGCTTGCTGAAATATTAATATTGAAGAACGTACTATTGAAAAACTTTCAAAACTAGAAAATTTCATTCCTATCAAAAAGTTACTTAAAATTCTTCTTAAAAAAACAAATATCAACTCTATTGAATCAATTACAAATAGTTTGAATTTAATAAAAAACAATAAAATATTTGCTACTCAATTGAGAGTATCTTGACTTTTAGTAAATCTTTTCACAAAATACGAAACTAAGTGCTCACCTTTAATGAAAATGCAATCTAGAAATTTATTATGGAATCTACTTAAAGAAAAAAAGATGAACATTGAACTCTTGGAGTTTATTGATGATGTTCAACAATTATTTGTAAACTCTTTAGAATGAGAAAATATTTGATCAATACTACATATTTTGGAAAATATTACTGATTCTTTTTCTATTCCACCAATAAAATCAATAAATACTTATTTAAAAGATTTTTGAGACAATCTAACTCAATATGATTTTTTTAGTATTGTAGCCTTGTTTCACGACATACACAAAAGCTATACACCTGTTCAATATATTTC
>JAZHDC010000172.1:0-13876 GCA_036541305.1 Candidatus Absconditabacteria bacterium | reverse complement strand
TTGCATTGATATCTGTAACCTTTCTAGAATCTCTACTTTTACTCATCCATTGAGTCAGTAACAAAAATGCTGCTGCTGATAATATTGCTATTATTGCAATTACAATTATCAGTTCAATCAATGTAAAACTTTTCAAAAATTTCTTTAGTTTTTTCATTTGTATTAACAATTTATAAAGTATACTTTTTTATATTTTACTAATTCATTTTTGAAAAACAAGTTAAATTGAGTGAATTGACTTAAATAAAGAATTACTGTTTTTTAAAACAAACGTTCTTATGCTTAATAATTTTAAGTCAATCTTGAAATAAATGATTTACCGATTCTAAAATTAAATATAAATTTTTATTTTGTAAAACTTTTCACTTGTAATAAATTCTAGCTTGAATATAAAATATTATTTTAAAATTAATAAAAAACTATGTTAGTAGATATGCATTTTCACAGTACACAGTCAGACTGATGATTGAACAGCAATGAGTTGGTTGAAAAAATAAAATCTAAATGATGAAAAATTGCAGTTTGTACAGATCATGATATAGTAAACAAAGAAATAGTAAATCTTTTAGCAAATGAAAATATTACAAGTTGTGAATGAGTAGAGATCTCAGTTTGAACTTTTATAGACTGAACTGAAAGACATCTTCATATGACTGCCTATAGCAAATCTTTCTCACCTGAATTAATTCAAATACTGAATTGAATTGTTGAAAATAGAAAAGTGAAAATAATTTGACAAATATGACAGCTGGAAAAAAGTGGATTTGAAATAAATAAAGATAGTTTTTTTGAATATTTGGCTCAAAGATGAACAAACCTAAACAATATTAACAACTTCCATATTGCTCAATATATATTTGAAAATCCATCTAATCTAAATTTAGTGAAAAAACTTTTGGGAGAAAATGTAGATATGTGACTTTTCATAAGACAATGTTTGAAAAAAAAATGAGATTTCAAGCACATTGGATGTTATGAAATTGAAAAGTATGAACCAGAAATAATAGATATTATAAAAAATTTAGATAATTGAGTTTTATCCATAGCTCATCCAAATTTTTCCTTTGAACTTCCAAAAATTCAAGACCCAATAGAAAGACAAAAACAAGAGTTTGCAGCATTTGAAAAATTTGTAAA
Source organism: Candidatus Absconditabacteria bacterium (assembly GCA_036541305.1). Lineage (GTDB taxonomy): Bacteria > Patescibacteriota > Gracilibacteria > Absconditabacterales > Absconditicoccaceae > JAZHDC01. The sequence goes on along the minus strand of JAZHDC010000172.1, from coordinate 12,739 downwards.
GCAAGCTGTTCAACAGTGAGTAAAAGCAATAGAAATATGAACATTATGCGATAAAAATTGGACTGAAAAAATTATTCGATTAGCTAATAAACATAATTTAATAATTACATTTGGAAGTGACTTTCATTACAATATATTTGATGAAAGACATGTAGATATGTTTGAGAAAAATCCACATGCTAGTGATTATCTTATAGAAAAAAATATTGATAGATTGTTTTCACAACTATAATTATTTACTTCAAAGAATCTTAAGAATTTCTACTATTTTTTTCTTATTACTAAAAGATAATTCATTTAAAGTTAAATCTTGTGAAGAAACTTTATCAAAAACAAAAGGATATTTATTCATTAAATATTTGTGAAAAGTTAACTTTTGTAATTTATTTCAACTTAATACAAACATAATTAGTTCTCAAATAAAAATAGGATACTTTAAATTTATTGAGTTATTTATAGATAATTTTTTTCATAATTCTAAATCTTCAAAGGATAACTTTCAAATATATAACTCTTTCAAATCTTTTCAATCTTTGATATACTCTATTACCTTTTGTATTCATCTACTATAAGTAGCATCTTTATGTTGAACTCACTTATAATTTAATGGATAATTCCTTTTCCTTCTCAAATAGATTCCATTAATATTATTTTCTCATTTGATTTTACATAATAGATTTATAAAATCGTAATATTGCTCGCCATCTAAAACTTCTCAAGCAAAAATCATAGGTAAACTTGCACTTACTCCAAAATCATTAAGAGTTTTTCAAGCTAATAATCATTCTGAAACCATAGCAAGTCATTCCTCTCTTAGTAGATTGTTTCATCATCTAAAAGTTCATAATAATTTCTCATTATTTGATTGTATAATATAATGGGTTTCTATTTCATGTTGAATAAGTTGCAGGACTCTTTGTAATTCTAATTTTTCATATGCTTCAGCACTAGGTATATAAAAAGCATCATCTCAATCATAAATTGAACTTCTTTCATCTATAATTACTGATTTTTGTATTCAATATATTTGAAAAACTAAATGAAAAATTCTCACATAATCGTCTCTATTAACTAACTTTTTAAGGATAATGTTTTGACTAATTGTGTTTTTCATAGATAAATTATTAGTATCAATTGAATCTTTAGAGATAAACTTTTCCAAAATATCTAAATATCATTGAAATTGAGTTTGTTCAGGTTGGGACAAATTTCACTTGTTTAACTGGTATATATTCTTTAAATAGAAATAACAATCATGTGATTCAGATTTATTATTTCTAATATTTCAACCAAAAAGTTTCGATTCAATTGTTTCTAATAACTCTACTCTTTCTTGAATTTTGATTTCATCATAATTGTTTTCAAGTCAGGCTTTTTGTGATTCAAAGGGTAATCAAACTATAGTTAATTGCAAAATAGCTCTAACATATTCTAATGATCATTTTAATATTAACATTTTTTCTGACAATTTTGATTGTGAGTTTAATTCCAATATAAATCTATTAACTAATTGTTTTTTGTTGTGCAAATAGAACATTGCCTTTCCATTCAAATAGGAAATATTGTTATTGTATTTTTCTCAAATTAATTTTTCAAATAAAGTTTTATTCAAAAATTTTCAATTACCTAAATCTTCATAAGCATATGTAACTTCTATTAAGTCAGAAAGAGTTCAATCAAAAATACTTGAATTTATCTTATCAATAAACTCCTTTTCATTAAATTCTTGATGATTTAAGTCTTCCAACAACATAATTAAATAATATAATAAATTATCTAATTATAAATTTTAGATTAAAAAAAGCAAATTTTAAAATTATTATTTATTTAAATTCAGTAAAATTCACCCACCCTCTCAAGTAGTAACAGTTGGCAGTTGTCCATTCCATTTTTCAATTTTTTTCAACTCTACATAATCTTTTCATCATTGTTGTACAATAGCTTCTGTTTGGATTCTAATTGCTTCTGCTTCTGCTTTGGCTTGAGTAATTCTAGCATCCGCTTCTCATTTTGCAGCTTCTCTTTTTTGTTCTGCTTCGTATTTTACTTTGTCTAATCTATTTTTTTCTGTAAGTGCTTCTTGTTCTAGCTTTACTTTATTTTCAATTGCTTGATCAAACTCCTTTGAAAATGAAAAATTAATAATATTTACTTCTCACAGTACTATTCAATGTTTAGATAATTTTTCTTCTAAGGTCTTTTTCAAAGATACTCATATTTCATTTCTTTTTGTAATCAGCTCTTCAGCTGTATATTTAGCTGTTGTAGATTTTACTGACTCTTGGATTCAAGGAACTATAATTTTTTCATTTACTGCCTCAATCTTTCATATATTTTTGTAAATTTTGATCACATCTGATCACAAAACATTGTAGTTCACAGCAATATCTGTAGATACTACTTGTAGATCTTTGGAAGCAGCATTAGCGGCTCCTTGTATTTTTTGAACTTTTATATCCATATAAACTACTTCATCTATAAAAGGTTTTTTGAAGTAAAATCACTCAGAATAAATTGTCAAATTTGGCTTACCAAAAGTCACAGTAAAAGCTCTTTGTCATGGGTTCACTATAAACCGTGAAGAAAAAAATCAAATCAATCCAAGGATTAACACAAAAGCTGTAACCATATACCATAAAATACTAGATCACTTTACATTAATTTCTTTCATTATTATTATATTAATTATAAAAAACTGTTATCAATTAGCAAGTTCTTCCAATATCAATTTCAATGCTAAATGAATTTTTTCAATTGATTTTATTTCTACTCTTTCGTCAACACTATGTACATCATACATATTTGGTCAAATAGATATAGCATTTAGATTTCATCACAAACCAGCTACCAAACTTCAACACTCAAGTCCAGCATGTACAGCGATAGTACGAGGCTTGTGTCCCAAAACTTTTTCCAAACTTCTGACTGCCACCTGAAGCAAATGTGAATTGGGATCGTCCTGCCATCACAAATATCATCTATTCAAATCCACATGGAATCCATTAGATAGAAAATACTGCATAGTTTGTTCAGTAATCTCATTTAGCTGAGAGTTGTCACTAGATCTGAGTAAGTATTTCATTTTCAAATTATTTCAATCAATAGAAATCACTCACAAATTCATTGAAGTTTGTACTAAATCAGGAATTTTTTCACTCATAAAATAAACTCAGTCTTGAATTTTATTGAGAGTTTCTATTATACTCTTTCAATCTTGAATTTCTCATAATTGATCTTTAACAATCTCCAGCTTATAATCAATTCCATCACAATCGATTTTGTGAGAAATCTCTTCCAAATAATCATTTAACTTTTTCTGAAAAATATCTAAATCACTAATACTAATTTCTACAGTAATCTTGGAAGGAATTACATTACTAGCATACCCTGCTTCAATATTGTAAAGTCAAATAAATTCTTCAGAATTGGATAAAAAATCCAATAAAATTTTGATTGCATTTCATCTATTTTTGTGAATTTCTATTCACGAATGACCTCATTTCAAACCAAAAACACTAATTCTAAAAACCGCATCTCAGGAAATCACTGGACTTCTAGTTATCTTTTTACTAACATCTATTCAAATTCATCATGCACTACTAATACATATAAAATCTTCCTCTTCCATATCCAAATTGATTAATTTATCGCCAGATAAATGGCTAAAGTCCATACCCAAAACTCAGCTCATTCCATCTTCCTCGTCAACAGTAAACACCAACTCCAAAGGCGGACGATTAGGAAAATCTACACTACTCATACACAAAGCCAAGCCGATTCAGTTGTCTGATCAAAGTGTAGTATCTTTTGCTCTCAAAAATCATTCATTCTCATATACTTTTATTTCATCAAAATTAAAATCATGATTGCTTTGGGGAGTTTTTACACAAACCATATCCATATGGGCCTGCAAAATAACTGCTTTATTTAGGTTTTCATTGGTAGAAGGAACATACACAAAAAGATTTCCAACACTATCGACTTTAGTTTTGTATCATTTTTTGTGAAACCACTTCTTCAAATACTCTCTAATTTTTCATTCATTTTTACTATTTCTAGGAATCTTGGATATTTCTAAGAAATACTCTATTACTTGACTCATTACATATTGGAATTATAAATGTTTAATCTTTATAATGAAAAAAGTATCAAATTGCAACAGATAAAATAAATAAAAAAAGCAGTTATCCAATAGAAACTGCTTGATATAAATCACTAAAAAAACTAAGTTACAATCCTAAATTTCTATAAAAAAACATATAGCAAAATCACTAAGATAATTAGTAAAATTACTGTCATATTAATTAATTTTTCTTTAGCTAAGTCGTCTTTCAAAGTCTTTTTCTCAATTTCAGACTTTTCTTTGTCAATCAAAAACTGTTCCTTTTCAACTGAATAATCTGGCAAAGCAATTGAATGTTGGACTTTGAACTCAAGCTCTACTACTCTTTGTTGCAAAATATTAATAATAGCATTTTTCTCCGACAATTGCTTGTCTTTTTCTACCAATCATTGTGCAATTTCATCAAGTTTATCTAGAATTTTATTGTCAAATTCTGTTATCGTTTGTGCAGTTTGTGGATCTATAATTTGTTTATCAAAATTCCCAATTACTTGAGATTCTTGTTTTTCTACAACTTGATTAAATTGATCTTCCATGCTCCTTAATTCATTTTCATCTAAAAAGATTCTATTAGCTACTTTCTTGTAACTTAACTTTCAATTTCTAATATGTCTATCTAATGTTCTAGTAGATATTCACAAAAGTAGAGCTGCCTCCTCTCTATTCAAATTATAAGTCAAATCAGTCATCAATTTCTTTACTATTAGATAAAATTCATTTTATTCAAAGGACCAACAAAGCTCCTCAAACAAAAGAAAAGAAAAAAACATAAAGCAACATAGATGCTGCTGGAATGTACTTTTTGAAAACTAAAAAATAATTGTTATTGGATATATTCTGGAAAAAAATGATTATATCTAATACCACAAAAATAATTCATAAAATCAAGTATATATATTTCATTACATTTTCTTAAAGAATAAATTAAGAATTCATACAACTATTGATATCAAAAACACTTGTAAGAATGATCAAAGCTCGATTCAAACTCACAAATCCAAAGCATTTACAACATGCATCAACAAATAAAAAGCTCAAACATTTATCAAAATACTAAATATTCACAAAGTTAATCGAGTAATTGGCAATGTAATGATTTTTACTATAGATCTCAAAACATCATTTATCAACCAAAATATAAATCACAATCATATATACAGTTCAAATGAAATATTTCCAGTAGGAACAAAAAGAAAGGCTCTAAAATCTGGAAACGCTAATGAAATTCTGTATAAAATATGTAGAATTACTGTATTTATCATAACCATAGAAATAATTTTATTGATCATTCGATTACATTATATATAAAATTACTTTTTCAACATTTTCAACCTATTTAATTCATGCTCTAATTCAACAATTGATTTCTTTACTTCACTCATTTTCTTGTGCTTTTCATCTATAACCTCTTTTGGAGCTTGAGCTAAAAATCATGAGTTTGACATCAAAGTTCTAAAGTTTTGCAAATATTGTTGGTGTTCTGATAATTTCTTATTAACTTGCAGTATTTGATCATCAATATTTACTATTTTTTCTCACTTTATTCAAACTATTACATCCATAATCACACTTGTAATATACTGATTATTTATCATTTCTCAAGAACTAATATATTCAACTTTTTCAGCCTTTACTAATCTCTTCAATAAATCTTCATATAATTTTACAAACTCAATTATTGAACTATTTCAAGATACAATAACACTGACTTGTTCATGGGGCTTATAGTCTTGGGATTGTCTTATATTTCTTAATTCTGTAACAATGTCCATAAATAATCATACTTTATAGCTTTTTTCTCATATCTCCAGACTTGTTGGATATTGAGATGTAATTAGCATACCATCAAATTTCATAATTTCCCAAAGTTTTTCAGTAACATGAGGGATGTAAGGATGAAGCATTTTTAGTAGTGTTCACAAAGTATACAACAATACTTTTTCAGTATGTACAGACTTATTAACTTTTGTAATTTCAATATACCAATCACAAAAATTATGCCAAGTTGTTTTGATTATATTTTGTGCAATTTCTCATAACATAAACTTATCATAGTACATTTCTGACTCTACAATTAGTGCATTTACAGAATTTAACATCCATTTATCAAAATCATTTAATTTGTCAGCATTTTTCTCCAAATCTAATCTCAATTTATTATAATCTAATTTTTTTATACTTTTTCAATTTATTGAATTCATATAAATAAATCTACTTGCATTCCAAAGCTTGTTTATAAATCTCCAATTGTAATCTACTTTTGTCAAAGAAAATTTAACATCATTTCAAGGAGTAGATCAAGTAACCAAAGATAATCTTAGAGAATCTGCTCAATATTTTTCAATAATTGATATTGGGTCAATTACATTTCACAATGACTTAGACATTTTTTCTCATTTTTCATCTCTTACTAGTCAGTGAAGATAAACTTTTTCAAATGGCTTTGTATTTGTGTTATCTATTCACATCATCATCATTCTAGCCACCCAAAAGAACAGAATATCATATCAAGTTTCTAATACTGTATTTGGATAAAACTTTTCAAAATCTGGAGTTTGCTCAGGCCATCAAAGTATACTAAAAGGCCACAATGCACTAGAAAACCAAGTATCCAAAACATCTTCTTCTTGATTCATTTCCAAAGATCAACACTCTTTACACTTAAATAGATAATTATAAGCATCTCACTTTTTTTGTATATTTTTAGATTTTTCTAATATATCCAAAAATATTCATCAATTTTCTTCTATTGAATTTTTATTAGAATCAAATAAGTTCAATACCTTTTCTAACTGAGTGATTTCATCAAGCATTGAAGAGTTTCACTTATACTTAATTTTGTAAATATTCAAATATACTTGATAAATCTTTCACTCTTGTGGATTCATACTTGTATTGAAAAGTATATTCAATAATTGATCCAAGCTAAATACTCAATGCAAACGACTATCAGCAATCAAATTAAAAATTATCATAGACAATATTGAATATTGTCACTGAGAATCAATTAGTATTTTATCCTCATCAAAGGTATTTTGATGTCAATTTTTGCAAGTCCATACTGGAATTCTGTGTCACCACCAAAGCTGTCTAGATATACACCAAGGTCTAATATCTTCTAACCATTTGAAATAAGTTTTATTGAATCTTTCAGGAATTATCTGAACCTGTCAATTATTTACTTGGTCTATGGCTTTTTCTGCTGCTTCCTTAACATCTACAAACCATTGTTGAGACACTAATGGTTGAATTCTAGTGTTACATCTTTCACAATGAGGTATTTTGGTCAAATAATCTTCTACACTTTCCAAGTTTCATATTTCAGTAAGATATTGAATAATATTGTCAAATACTGTATCTACTTCTTTTCACGCAAACTCTCAAGCTAAATCAGTAAGCTTTCAATCTTTGTCAATTGCATAACAGTCCATTGGCAGTCAATGTTTTTTTCATATTTCATAATCTACTGGGTCGTGAGTAGGAGTTATTTTCAAAGCTCATGTTCCAAACATTACATCTACTCATTCATCAGCAATTACTGGTATTTGTTTATTTACAATAGGAATCAAAACATGCTTTCCTATAAATTTCTTATATCTTTTATCTCTAGGATTCACCGCTATTGCCACATCACCAAACATAGTTTCTGGACGAACAGTAGCAACTGTAATACTATCTCATTTTCATTCAATAAAGTATCTAATATAATATAATTTATTATTTTCTTCACTATATGTAACTTCTACATCAGACAAAACTGTTTGACATCTAGGGCACCAATTTATAATATAGGTTCACTTATAAATTTTATTTTCATTATACAGATTACTAAAGCTTTTTCTTACTCAGCGAGATAATTTCTCTGACAGTGTAAACTGCTCTCTATCCCAATCACAAGAACTTCACATTTGTTTAACCTGAGAAATTATTGTAGACCTAGAAAACTTAACCCAATCCCATATTTTATCTACAAATTTCTCTCTTCCAAAATTTTGTCTTAGCAACTTATCCTCTTTCCATATTTTTTTTTCAACAACTACTTGAGTAGCAATTCACGCATGGTCAGTTCAAGGAATCCACAAAGTATGCTTTCATTTCATACGATTGTATCTTACCATCACATCTTCTACAGAAAGCATCAACGCATGTCACAAGTGTAATACTCAAGTAACATTTGGAGGTGGCATGGATATTACAAAAGAATTATCAGAATCTAAGTCTAGTTGTGTATCTTTGGGACTAAAAGACTTAGCATCTAGCCATTTTTTGTACATCTGTGACTCTAAGTTATGATCATACTTTTTGTTGAAATCATCCATATGCATTGAATTTAATTCTAAATATAATAATAGATACTTTTTTTAATTGATTTTTCAAGATTAATAATAGATTTTATTCTCAAACTATTCAAACTTGTATATTATCATCTCAATTAAAGTATTGAACTCCTTTTGCTTTTGCAACACTTAAAAGTTCTACTTCAAACTCTTTTAATATACTTAATTTTTCATCATTACATAAGACTTTCAATCATTGTACTTCCTCACCTAGTCTTTTCCCAGAGTCTGCTTTTGCTTTTCTCATAGCTGCTACATACTCTTTCAAAACATCAAATTTTGATGAATACAAAACTACATCATCTTCATTCAAATTGAAATCAGGATACAAACATTTGTGAATACTATTGATTTGATTAATTTCTTTAAAATATTTTTGATATATTTCTTCTGTGATGTGAGGCAGAATTGGTGAGATTAGTTTCAATAAGGATAGCAAACTAACATAGAGACCATATTGGGCAGATAATTTTTTGTTATCTCAATTTTCATACTTTGAAAAATTATAGACTATGTCTTTTACAATTTCCAAATAATCATCACAAAAATCAGACCAAAAAAATATTTCAAACTCTTTTCTCGCTAATCAAAACTCAAAACCATCTAGTTTGTGCTGCATATTGTTGGTAGTTTGAGTCAGTTTACTAATTATTCATTTATCAATTAACTGTAAATTATCAAATGGAATATTTTGAGACTGATCAAATCACTCCAAATTCATAAAAACAAACCTAGCTGCATTCCAAAGCTTGGTAACAAGTTTTCTTCATGCTTTGATTTCTAGTTCATCAAATACAACATTATTTCACAATGTTCACCCACAAGCCCAATACCTTACTGGATCTGCACCAAACTCTTCAATTAAAGACTCAGGAGTATGTTTTGCGTTTCATTTGGATTTGCTTATTTTTTCTCATTTTCAAGCTAATACATGTCATGAAACCATAATGTCTTGGAATGGGATATTTCAAGTATGGAAGTAACTCATTACAATTGTATAAAATGCCCAAGTACGAATAATATCGTGAGCTTGAGGCCTTAGACTCATTGGCATAAGCTTATTTACTAAAGAATTCTCTCACATCCAATTACTATTGATAAGTGGAGTTAAAGAAGAAGTTGCCCAAGTATCCAAAACATCAGTTTCTGGGACAATATCGTCAATAGTATGTCACTTTGGTAAGTTCAATGGCTTATCTTTCAAAGGATCTATTGGCAATTGACTTTCATCAGCTAATATAAGTTCTCAAGTAAGTTTAGATCTCCAAGCAGGAATAGGTATTCCAAAATACCTTTGTCTTGAAATACACCAATCCCATTTTAGATTTTGTACCCAATTATCGTATCTTTTTTTCATATGATCTGGATACCAATTGATTTGGTTTCACATATCTAATAATTGTTGTTTTTTGTCCATAATAGAAATAAACCACTGTGGAACAGAAATTATTTCCATTGGAGTTCCACATCTTTCATGAGTTCACACAGCATGGATTATTGGTTTTTTACTAACTATCAATCAAGCATTATCAAGAATTTCTATAATAACTTTTCTTCATTTCAAAAGATACAAACCATCTAATGATTCATTACCAGTATTTATCAATGTTCACTTTTCATCTAAAATAATTTTTTCTTCTAGGTTGTACTGAGACACCCAATACATATCAGTTTCATCTCAATACGTACAACACATTACTGCTCAAGTTCACTTATCTAGTGCCACTTTTTCATCACTCATTACTTTCACAATATTTCACAATGGAGTAACTATATTATTTCAAATTATACTAGTATATCTTTCATCCTTTGGATTTACAAATACAGCAACACATGCTGGAAGCAACTCAGGTCTTGTAGTGGCAATTACTAAATCTTTTCAATTTTCCAATTTAAAAATTATATCATAAAATACAGAATCTAACTCTTTATCTTCTACTTCAGCTTGTGCTACTGAGGTTCAACATTTGTGACACCAAAGTGCTGGTGTATCCTTTTTATAGATAATTCACTTTTTGTATAAATTCAAAAAAGATAGTTGTGATATCCTTTGTACTTTAGGTGAAATTGTAGAATAATCTAATCTCCAATCTACACTAAGTCAAATAGATTGCCACAACTGTTTGAACTGCTTAGCATAAAATTCAGTAGTAGCAATACACTCTTTACCAAACTCTACTCTTCATATTTCAGTAGCTTTTTTTCCAGTTTCTTTCTCTACCAAAATTTCTGTGGGCAATCAATTATCATCAAATCAAAATGGATAAAAAACATTGTATCATCTCATTCTTTTGTATCTAGCAATCACTTCAGCCTGTGTATATGAAAAAATATGTCATATATGAATTTTTCAAGATACTGTAGGTGGAGGCGTATCAATAGAATAAATTGGTGCATTTGAAGCAAAATCAAACTCATTAATCTTGTTCTCTTCCCAGTACTTTTGCCATTTAGCCTCTGACAACTTTGGATCGTAATTATCTCACATTATTATTGATTTATATTTAAATTCTAAAACATATGTGATAATAAGGATATACAAACAAAATTCAATAAAATATTCAGAATAAATTGCTTCGCAATAGCGAAATTGCTTCGCAATAGTTTTAGTTCAAGTACTTAGTACTTAGTTCAAGGTTATTCGATTAATTATTATTCCCCTAAGTAATAAACAATCTGCTTAATAGCGATAGCGATTGGATATTGGAGATTGGAGATTATTGTGGATTATTGAACCCTTCCTTTTTTCCTTCCCAGAGATTGCAGTTGATTAAATATTGTTATGAATTGCAATCTAGGATATTGCGATTGCGATAGGAGATTGGTGATTGTTTAGAATAAAACTACTATGTTCTATTTACTATAGCAATCTGCTAAACAGGGGTGCAAAAGTAATCACCTATCCGCTAATTGCGAAGCAATTCCGCAATTCCCCCTAAGTACTGGGTACTGATTATCATATTAAGTAATAGAATTTACTTTACCCACATATTGAAATTACATCAAGCTGTTGTTCATTGACAAAAATTATTTGTAGTATGATTTCATAATACCCAATTAGAAATTGATGATATATTAAGAATAAAATAAGTTTCTCATGAAGTGCTTCAATGATCACTTAATCAATGATGTGTTGTTCATCTGTCAGCATGTGCTCATTGTTTATCTAATGTTAATAATTCATTTGAATAACTAAAGGCCAAGTTGTTAGCAACAGAATTTTGCTTGTGATTATAAATTCAATCTCCAAAATATCTTTTTAGATTGTATGTGCCATCGGAAATTAATCTAAATTTTTTATTGGTAGCAATATTATTTATTGTTGTATCATCTAATTTGAAAGTATTTCAAAGTATATCTGTAATTGCTGTTATATTCAAACTTCAAGTAGTTCACCATCAAGATGAATTTCATCATTTTCATCTCATTACAAAAGTCCAACCTCCTCAATCATTTGTCATATCACAATATACTTTGAAAGCTGGATTTGTATCTGGTTTTATCCAATATACTCAATCAAAGTAACTTGTTCAATTATATGCAATAGTAGTTCAAAACTTAAAACTAGGGCTAGTACTTACAAGTAAATCATTACAAGATTTGGGATAAGCGATAACTCACTGGTAACTAAATGTAAATCAACTTGTTCAATCTCAAGACCAAACTCAAGATATTTCACAATTTCATCAAGTATAATAATAATCATCATTACATTTGTATTTACACTCTCAAGCTATTTCGCTATAAGTCCAACTTAATCAAGTTTTTTGTGTTCCATTTATAACGCTATTTGTAGGCATTGCTCATCCACATACTTGTTGCTGATTTTCTTGGGATGCAATTCATTGTACTGTAATTCATTTTGCTTGAGTCAATATTAGATTTGCTTCATTTAAAGGAATTCAAAGTCAAGTTAGTGCTGCAAGTACATCATCATTATTTTCCACTACCAATCAAGACAATTCTTGTCCAGGCTTTGTTCATTCAAATATTGGATTATCATCTTTCATATCTAATTTGTTACCTACATATCCTGTTGCAAACATACTTGGTAAATATATAAATCTATCCAACACTACTATTCATTTTAGCTGTTTTCATATAAACTTATAAGTATTGTCTAGTGCATTTGCTTTTGCTAGGAAATCTTTTCAAGATAGTTGATTCTCCATTATTGCTCTTACCATAAAAGTCTTTTTATCATCTACTAATGAATAATCATAAAGTCAATTTGTCCTATCTGTAGGAATTTTATTCATTGTCCCAAGCTCATTTACAA
>JAZHDC010000171.1:0-2523 GCA_036541305.1 Candidatus Absconditabacteria bacterium | reverse complement strand
TAGCTTTGCTCCATCTATTGTTCACTCTATTACTTCTCCATCTGGCATTGGATATGTTCAGCTTTCTATTACTCTTATCTCCAATGACTTTTGGATAGTACTTATATCGCTTATCTTTCTTGTATCTCTTCACTTACTTATCCATTGACTAAGCAGCAAAAATGCTGACACTCAAAGCACTGCTATTATCGCTATTACTATTATCAACTCAATCAATGTAAATGATTTTAGAAACTTCTTGATACTTTTTTTCATATTATATAATTAATTTTTAAATGTATTAATATTTATTACTTTCACAACTGTCAAAACTTCCAAAGATTTCCTCGACAAAAAATACTTCAAGATTCCTTTTTTGCACAAGTATAATCTCATCAAATTATCAATTCTGAGACGTTAGATACTCCCTGTACGCGTACTGGTTGATACTTATGATTGCGTGTTCAATCTCAAATTTGTCAATTGGAATTGCTTCACCAACAATAAATATCTTTATCTCAAGTTATTATACAACTGTGAGAATATCAACTACCACCATAAAGAATATCTTTTCAGTCTAATAATGATACTTTTTGAGGAATATAAGAATTATTATTATTTCAATTTCATAATTGTCAAGAAGAATTTGCTCACCAGCAATAAACATCATTATTAGTTTTGATAGCACAACTGTGGTATAAAGATACAAATACAGATTTAATTTCGCTTAAACCAGTATTTAAAGCCCTATAAGTATATCTAGCATCACCATCAAGTCATCAAGAAATAGATCAAACCTGAAGGTTATAATTATCTCACCAACAATAAACCTGTCAATCATTTGTCAATGCACAAACATGATTTAGTTTAGAGCTGATTTCAATTACTCAAGTCAAAATTTGTCAGTCATTTTTCAAAACACTATTAAAAAATCTTGAATAAGATTTAGATCACAGTCATAGTAATGGCCACCATCAAACTGTCTTTACCTCTCAATCATTCGTCAATACAACTACTCAATAATTTGTTCAACTTATATCATTTATATTATCAATATTCATTAATAATGGATCAACAGATGTTAATCAAATATATTCTCATAACTGGTAAGCATTATTTCTTCACCAGCAATATAGTTCTTTGGTGTTTGTTAATCAACATTTTGAATGTAAATATCAGACAACTTTTTCAAATTTCAAAGATTCTACTCATTGTATTTTTGCAAAATTATTCTGATTTTCATAATTACCATTTCAAATTTGTCAAAATGAGTTCAATCCCCATCACCATATTTGTCAATTTTCATCTATTCAAAAATTATGATTATCTTTTAAACTACTTATTTCTATATATGATAAATGATTGTAATTCTCTGGCAATACTTTTATATGTTGTGTGTCAGCCAATCAATTTCATAACTGTCAATATATGTTATTTCATATGCATTTATATTCTCCATTTCATTGAATAAAACAAGAATGAGTCTGAGATATTGCAAATCACAAATTATCTGTTGGGGCATCATATTTTACTGGTTGGATTTTAGCTTTTATATCTGCAGTAGTAATTTGGTTATTGAAATTTTCTCACCAACACCATATCTCTCAGTTAGTTTTTTTTGCACAAACATTAGTGTGAAATACATAAATATCCTCAATATCATTATTATTAAAAATCCTATAAGTTCAAATCTCAATTGAATCTGTATAAGAATTATTTCATAGCTCTCATTTTCAATCATTTCTTCACCAAACATCAACATTTCCATCTTCAGTTAATACTGTAACACTAACATATCAAACAAGCATCTTTTTGACATTATCAATTTGATGTTGAAATGTTAAGCTATTTGAAGCTGTTCAATTCAAAATCGAACTATGTCATCTACAAAATCATTTATTGTTTGAATCAATGTAACAAAATCAAGTATTTCAAATAGAATAGCTTAAAGGACTAGCAACATCTAACTTAGTAGGAGATTTAATATTTGATGTTGTATCGTCTATGTGATACCGGAAATTATATCCCCAACAATATAAGTCTCCATTAGTCTTTTTAGCACAAGATGCTTCTCTTGAAATGTAAATATTCTCTACTTCAGTAATTGCTTTATATGGAGAAGTAACCGTACCTGATGAATTATTTCAAATTTGACCCCAATTATTTCATCACCAACAAAACATTTCATCAGATTCATTTAAAACACATATGTGACTTGCTCAAGCTCATACTGATTTTATATCGGAAAATTCTTCTAATTTAATTGGATTCACTTCATATTCTCCTCGTCAAGATTTTCAATTTAACATAATTCATCATTGATTTGCACCCCAACATCGTAAATCCTTATTAGAATCAATCATGCATGTAAAATTCTCTCATACTGCAATTTTTGAATATCAAGCCTCAGGTGCAGCTACAACTAGCTTACTCGCTTCACAACTTGCTGTAACTCATTCATTTTTTCATTCACAACTCCATTGAAATTCACTTCCAACTAACGTTACTGGTGTCGCTATTCATTTTTCACATAATCATCCTTCT